>JBAWAM010000676.1:0-8622 GCA_049589315.1 Myxococcaceae bacterium | reverse complement strand
GACCGCGTCCGCCGCCCGTTGGGCAGGCGAGCCCCCGCTCAGGTCGCCACGCGCCGGGAGGCGTCGGGCACGCTGACCAGTCGGATGACCGGCTCGTGCGCGCCATCGGTGGTGCGACGGGCGAGCTCCTGGATGGCCGCCTGGCTGCGGACGACCGGCTCACCGTCGGCCGGCGTGAGCGGGACGTAGCGTCCCTCCGGGCTGAGGCGGCGCGCCTTCACGTTGTCCCGCAGCGCGAGCCCGAGCACCTCGTCGAGCACCCGCGCGCGCAGCGCAGGATCCTCGACCGGGAAGAGCACCTCGATGCGGCGGTGGAAGTTCCGCGGCATCCAGTCCGCGGATGACAGATAGACCTCGGTGCGCTCGCCCTCGCCGAAGGCGAACGCGCGGCTGTGCTCGAGGAACCGGTCGACCACGCTGGTCACCCGGATCCGGTCGGACACGCCGGGCACCCCCGGACGAAGGCAGCAGATCCCCCGGACCAGCAGGTCGATCTCCACGCCTGCCTGGCTGGCGGCGAAGAGCGCGCGGATGACCGCCGGATCGACGAGCGAATTCATCCTCGCCAGGATCCGCGCGGGCTCTCCCTGGCGGGCTCTCTGCGCCTCCCGGGCGATGAGGTCGAGGATCCGCTGCTGCAGCCCGAGCGGCGCCACGGCCAGCCGCTTCCACTGGGGCGCGTCGGCATACCCGGTCAGCATGTTGAAAAGCGCCGAGATGTCCTCGGCGATCTCCGGGCGGGCGGTGAACAGGGACAGGTCGGTGTACTGCCGCGCGGTGTTCGGGTTGTAGTTGCCGGTGCCCAGGTGGACGTAGCGTCGGATACCGGTGCTCTCGCGTCGAACCACCAGCAGGACCTTGCAGTGGGTCTTCAGCCCGATGAGCCCGTACACCACGTGCACGCCGCTCTCCTCCAGCCTCCGGGCCCAGGCGATGTTGTTCGCCTCGTCGAAGCGGGCCTTGATCTCCACCAGCACCGCCACCTGCTTGCCGTTCTCCGCGGCGCGACTGAGCGCACGCAGGATCGGGCTGTCGCCGCTGGTGCGGTAGAGCGTCTGCTTGATCGCCAGCACGCCCGGGTCGTCGGCCGCCTCTTCGATGAAGCGCACCACCGGGTCGAAGGATTCATACGGGTGGTGGAGCAGGATGTCCCGGCGGGAGATGGCACCGACGACGCTGTCCGACTCCCGCAGGGACTGGGGCACCACCGGCACCCAGGTCTCCACGCGCAGCTCGGGTCGGGTGTCGTGATCCGCCAGCGCCATCAGATCGTTGATCTGCAGGGGACCGTCCGCGCGGTAGACGTCCGGAGGCGCCAGCTTCAGCGCCGTCATCAGGGCGTGCTCCAGCTCGGCGGTGGCGTTCGCGGCGAGCTCGAGCCGCACCGCGCCGCCCCGATCCCGGCGACGCAGCTCCGCCTGGACCGTGGAGAGCAGGTCCTCCGACTCCTCCTCGTCGATCGTCAGGTCCCAGTTACGGGTCACCCGGAACGAGGCGGTCTGGGTCACCACGTAGCCGGGGAACAGGCTGGCGGCGTGGGCGGCGATCAGCTCCTCCAACAGCGCGAACCCCAGCCCGTTAGGGGAGGGGACGCGGACGAGGCGATCGAGCACAGTCGGGACCTGCACCACCGCGAGCGAGCTGTCCGAGAGCGGGCGCCGCTTGCGCCGGGCCTGCCTGGAGAGCATCACCGCGACGTTCAGCGACTTGTTGCGCAGGTGCGGGAAGGGGTGGCCCGGATCGACCGCCAGCGGGGTGAGCGCGGGCGACACCTGGGACAGGAAGTGTTCCTGCGCCGCCAGCTTCATGTCCGCGGAGAACGAGTCGGGAGGGATGAGCTGGACGCCCACCTGCGCGAGCGCAGGCCGGAGCTCGGTATTCCACGTGCGGTAGAGCTCGGAGCTCATCCCGTGGACGCGCTCGGAGATCGCCGCGAGCTGCTCGCCCGCGAGCATGCCGTCCGCCGCGGTGTCGGACACCGCGCCCACGAGCTGCTGCTTGAGGCCCGCGACGCGGACCATGAAGAATTCGTCCAGATTCGATGCGCAGATCCCGAGGAACTTTAGCCGCTCGTAGATGGGCAGGCTGGCGTCCCGAGCCTCCTCCAGGACGCGCTCATTGAAGCCGAGCCAGGAGACTTCCCGGTTCAGGAACAGCTTTGGGTCGTGTGGCTGCATCTGCGTGGATTCCCCAGCCGATGCTCCGTGACGTCCCGGCCCGAAGCAACTCTGCGGTCTGTGACGATTTCGTCACAAACGTTCCGTTCACAGCCGCGCTGCTGTGATTACACTGGCGGGCGTATTGGCTCCTTCCAGAACCCCCGCTGCTCCCGTGGTCGCTGCCATCGACGTCGGCACCAATGCCGTCCGACTCGAGCTGGCGCGTGTACTTTCCGACGGATCCCTCGAGACACTTCACCAGGAGCGGAATCCCGTCCGACCCGGCGAAGGAATGTTCAAGACGGGATCCATGCCGCCCGAGGTCGCCGACCGCCTGATCTCGACGCTGCGGCGCTACGGCGGGCTGTGCCGGAAGTACCGGGCGACGGTTCGGGCGGTGGCGACCAGCGCGGTCCGTGAAGCCCGCAACCGGGATGAGCTGGTCAAGCGGACGCGGGACCAGGCGGGGCTCGAGCTGGAGGTGGTGTCCGGGACGGAGGAGGCGCGTCTCATCTGTCTGGGCGTGCTCCACGGGCGGCCTGCTTCGTCCCGGTCGCTCGTGGTGGACGTGGGGGGCGGCTCGACCGAAATCGCCAGCGCCGTGGGCGAGCGCCCCGTCCACCTGTGGAGCGTCGCGCTCGGCTCCGTTCGAATGACCGAACTGTTCTCCGCAACCGGGAAGATCGGCTCCCGGCGACTGGGGCTGATGCGCGAGTACGCCGCCGAGATCCTCGAGCGCTGCGTCCTCGAGGAGGAGGTGCCGCAGTTCAAGACCGCGTTCGGCAGCTCGGGGACGATCAATTCGATCGTCTCGTACGCGGCGGACGAGGACGCCTGGCCGAAGCTGCGCGTGCGCAAGCTCTCCCGCGCGATCGAGGACCTCGCGGAGATGTCGCTGAAGCAGCGCTCGCAGCACTTCGAGGCGCGCCGGGCGGAGATCATCGTCGGCGGCGCGGTGGTGCTGGAGCAGGCGATGCTGCACCTCGGGCTCGAGTCGATCGAGGCGGTCGACCGCGGGCTGCGCAATGGCATCCTGTTCGAGCTCGTCCGCAAGACGAAGGTCGCCCCGGACGACCACTCCATCGCTGCAGCGGCCGCCGCGATGGGGGAGCGCTTCGTCGGGGACATGGCCCATTCGCGGCAGGTGGCGCGGATCGCCATGGCGCTGTTCGACGAGCTCGCGACGCTTCACAAGCTCCCTGCTTCCAGTCGTTCGTTGCTCGAGGCCGCGGCGCTGCTGCACGACATCGGGCACTCAGTCAGCTACCAGCGGCACCACAAGCACAGCTATTACCTCATCAAGTACGCAGACCTCCCCGGACTGGCGGACCGGGATCGCGAGCTCGTGGCGCTGATCGCCCGGTACCACCGGAGGAGCCCGCCGGAGCGGAAGCACCCCGACATGATGGGGATCGACGAGAGCGGGTTCCGGGTGGTGAGGAAACTCTCCACGCTGCTGCGGCTGGCGGACGCGCTCGATCGCGGACACCACCAGGCGGTGCGGAAGGTGACAGCCTCCCAGCGAAATGGCGTGGTGCACATCTCCCTGACCGCGCGCGCGCCGGTCGGGTTGGAGCTCTGGGATGCGGAGCGTCAGTCCGTGCTGTTCCGTCGCGTCTTCTCGCGAAAGCTGCAGATCAGCGCGACGGCCCGCGGGGGAGCCGCACGGTGAAGCGGGTCCCCCGTCCGGGCTCGCTGTGCACCTCGAGCCGGCCGCCGTGTTGATCGACGATTCGCCGGCACAGCGCGAGCCCGAGCCCGGTCCCCTGGCCGGCGCGACGGGTGGTGAAGAACGGCTCGAACAGCCGGCCCATGTGTTCGGGCGCAATGCCGACCCCGGTGTCCTCGACGGTGATCCGGACGAGGTCGCCGTCGTCCTCCGCTGACAGGCTGATCCGGCCGCGCGTGTCGACCGCGAGGAGGGCGTTGTCGAGCAGGTTCACCCAGACCTGCACCAGGCCGGCGGGGTCGCCCACCGTGGTGAGATCTTCCGGGATGTCGACGTGGAGCTCCACCGAGCTCGGCGTCTTCCCCGCCAGGGCGCGGAGGGCCGCCCGCAGCGACTGCTCGAGTCGCACGGGCTGATGCGAAGCCGTCCCCGAGCGGACCATGGAGAGCAGCGACTCTGCGAGGAAGCTGATCCTCGCGCTCGCCTCTTCGATCACCTCGATCATCGAACGGGCGAGCTCGCGCTCGGTGCCGTCCTCGAGGTGGTCCTTGAGCGGCCCCACCGCATTGATCAGCCCATTCAGCGGATTTCGGACCTCGTGGGCGAACCCCGAGGTGAGGAGGCTCGTCGCGGCCAGGCGCTCCGACTGCGCAACCCGGGCCATGGCGTCCCGCAGGCGAAGCTGCGTGTCGATGCGGGCGAGCAGCTCGCGCGGCGCGAAGGGCTTGCCCACGTAGTCGTTGGCGCCCTCGGACAATCCGGCGACCCGGTCGTCCACCTCGCTCCGGGCGGTGAGCAGGATCACCGGGATGTCCGCGGTCTCCGCCTGACTTCGAAGCTTCTGGAGCAGCTGGACGCCGGACATCTTCGGCATCATCACGTCGGAGACGATCACCGCCGGACGCTCCCGCTCTGCCAGCTCCAGCCCCTCCGCGCCGTTGGTGGCGGCGAGCACCCCGTACCAGGGCTCGAGCAACGTGCAGAGGAACCGCGAGATCTCCGGATCGTCCTCCACCACCAGGACCGTGGCACGCGGCGCTGTCCAGGGTTTCATGGGTGGATCGGACGGTGGCGGGCTCCGGCGCCGCTCGACGTGCGTCGTGCCGACGGTCGCGACACGAGGGGCCCGCGCATCGACAGGGTTGACCTGTAGGGTCCCCGTCGGAAGGCGCACGAGGAAGGTCGCCCCCCGGCCCGGTGCGCTGTCGACCTCGATCGAGCCACCGTGGAGGTTCACGAACTCCTTCACCAGCGCCAGCCCGATTCCGGTGCCCCCGAAGCGGCGGGTGCCGGACGCGTCAGCCTGGGCGAACCTGTCGAAGATGTGCGGTGCGTCCTGGGTGCTGATGCCACAGCCAGAGTCCTGCACCTCGACCAGCGCCGCGTCGCGCTCTCTCCAGACGCGCACCAGGACCCCGCCGTGGGTCGTGAACTTCAGGGCGTTGGAGACCAGGTTCTGGAAGACGACGTCGAGGCGCGCGGCATCCGCGTGGACCTGCGCTCCCGGCTCCCCCTGGAGCTCCAGCGACAGGCCCTTCTTCTCCGCCATGACGCGGAAGGGCAGCAGCAGCGAAGAGAGGAACGCGTGCAGGTCGACCGGCTCGAAGTCCAGCTGCATCTTGCCCGCCCCAAGACTGGCGAGGTCGAGCAGCCCGTTGATCAGCCGAAGCAGCCGCTCCGCGTTCCGCTGCAGTCCGGCGAGGTGCTTCCCGAAGCGCGGGGCGACCGCTGCGGCGTCCTCTTTCTGAAGCGACTCCAGGGTGAGTAGAATCAGCGTCAGCGGCGTGCGGAGCTCGTGGCTGACGTTGTCGAAGAACTCCGTCTTGAGCCGGCTGGCCTCCGTCTGCTGCTCCAGGCTCTCCTCGAGCTGCTGCATCGCCGCGTTGAGCTCGGCGGTCCGCGCCTCCACCTTGCGCGAGAGCTGGTCGCGGTACTCGCGCAGCAGCGTGAAGGACCGGGCGTTCCCCAGCGCAATGGAGATCCACGGCACCAGATCCTCGAGCAGGTCCATCGTGCCGGCCCCGCCTCGAAGAGGCACACGGACGTCCAGCGATCCGACCCGCTCCTCGCCCGAGATGAGCGGGTAGGTCCGCTCCGGCGCGTCGCCGACCGGCCCGGAGCGGCAGAGCTCGACCGGAACACCGGGGCCGTCCGGGAAGGTCCACAGGACGAGCCCGGTCGCCGGGAACTCCTCGGAGAACACGCGCGCGAGCGCCCGGGCCAGTCCACCCAGCTCGGTCTCCGCCGCCAGCTCGCGGCCAAGGCGGTTCACCAGCTTCAGGCGTTCCGTCTGGTCCGCGAGCGCAGAGCGCGCCTCCGACAGCTCGAAGTAGCGGCGCTGCAGATCGGTGTTGGCGTCCTTCAGCTCCCGCGCCACTGCGTTCGCGGTGAACGGGAGGAGGGCAACGTTCTTCAGGCGGGGAACGAGCCCGCCGCCGGCCGGATAGCGGACGGTGTAGCGCGCGCCATTCGGGATCCACTCGCGGCGCACCTCTGCGTTGGGCAGCCCAATCGCCCTGGGCATTCCCCGGAAGATACCGGTCGCGACGATGAAGAATCCGGGGCACTCCACGAAGCCGGGCTTCAACCGGAGCTCGAGGACGAGCTCGCCGGGCGCCGACTCATGGAGGCGGTTCTCGATGCAGGTGAAGATCTGCTCACCCGCGCCCTGCTGCTTGTCGAACACCCACTGATAGAACCCGCGCGCGTCGAAGAGGAAGCGCGCCACCAGCGAGAAGGCCTTCATCGGCGGTGACGCGACCAGCGTCTCGCCCATGCGCTCGAGCTCGTCGCGATCCCAGAGCTGGCTGGCGTTCGCGATGAAGCGGGCGAACGCGTTCCAGTCCATGCGGGCGCCGCGGCGCTTCAGGTACTCCAGGGGGTACGGAACGCCGTCCAGGAGCAGGGCATGAGGGCGTCCCTCGCTCTCGAGCTTCTGGAAGGTGATCTCGAGGACCTGACAGGAGACTTCGCTGCTCAACGCGATCAGGCCGTCTGGAGATCCCGGCTGCGCGGATGCCGAACGTCCTCGCCGCGCACCATGTAGATGACCATCTCCGCAACGTTCAGCGCGTGGTCACCGATCCGCTCCAGGTGCTTGGCCACGAACATGAGGTGGGTGGCCCGGCGGATGTTCTTGGTGTCCTCCATCATGAACTGGAGCAGCTCGTTGAAGATCTTGAGGAAGAGGGCATCGGCGAGGTCGTCGCCCTTGAGCACCTGTTCGGCGGCAGCGGCGTCGCCGTGCACGAACGCGTCCAGCGCCCGCTTGACCTGGTGCTGCACCACCTCCGCCAGACGGGGCAGGTCGTGGTACGGCTTCAGCGGCGGCGCGGTGTTCAGGTCGATCGCCCGCTCGGCGATGTTCACTCCGAGATCTCCACAGCGCTCGAGGTCGGTCACGATCTTCAGTGCGGTGGTGATGAGGCGGAGATCGCTGGCCGCCGGCTGACGCAGGGCGAGCACCTTCCGACAGAGGTTGTCGATGTCGACCTCCAGCCGGTTCAGCTCCTGGTCCGACACCTTGACCTTCTCCGCCAGCGATGAGTCGCGCTCGGTGAGCGCTCGCATGCTGTCGGCGACCTGCCGTTCGACACGAGCACCCATGGCGAGCAACTTCTCGCGAAGCTCGCGCAGGTCGTGCTCGAAGGCTTTGTCGGTGTGAGCGGTAGGCATGGGAGAAGGCTATCCGAACTTCCCTGTAACGTAATCCTCGGTGCGCTTTTCGCGTGGATTGGTGAAAATCTTTTCGGTCGGCCCCACCTCGACCAACTCCCCCATGTAGAAGAAGGCGGTCCAGTCGGAGACCCGAGCCGCCTGCTGCATGTTGTGGGTGACAATGGCGATGGTGTAGCGATTCTTCAACTCGTGGATGAGCTCTTCTATTTTCGCGGTGGCGATGGGATCGAGCGCCGACGCCGGCTCGTCCATCAGCAGGACCTCCGGCTCCACCGCCAGAGCCCGGGCGATGCACAAGCGCTGCTGCTGCCCCCCCGAGAGGGCGAGCGCGCTGTCGTTCAGCCGGTCCTTGACCTCGTCCCACAGCGCGGCGGCCTTCAGGGAGCGTTCCACGCGGGTGTGGAGCTCGTCCTTGCTCTTCATCCCGCCGATCCTCAGCCCGTACGCCACGTTCTCGAAGATCGACTTGGGGAATGGGTTGGACTTCTGGAACACCATGCCCACCCGGCGGCGGAGCTCCACCACGTCCAGCCGGCGGTCGTAGATGTTGCCGCCATCGAGCAGCACCTCGCCTTCGTGGCCGGCGCCCAGGATGAGGTCGTTCATCCGGTTGAGGGCACGGAGGAAGGTGGACTTGCCGCACCCGGACGGGCCGATCAGCGCGGTGACCTGGTGCTCCGGAAACTGCAGCGACACGTTCTTCACCGCCACATTGCTGCCGTAGCGGATGGAGAGGTTGCGCGCCTCCATCTTGTTGGGACTGGACATGGTCGGGCTCAAGAGATTCGTCCCTCGGGGCGCAGCCGCATCCGCAGCCAGATGGCCGTGCCGTTGAGCAGGAGCATCACCGCCAGCAGCACCACGATGCCGGCGCTGGCATTCACGTGGAACTCGGCCTGCGGGCGGGACACCCAGTTGAAGATCTGGATCGGCAGGGCGGTGAACGCGTCGTTCACCGACTCGGGCAGGAAGGCGACGTAGGTAATGGCGCCGATGGTGATGAGCGGCGCGGTCTCTCCGATGGCCCGGGCGAGCGAGAGGATCATTCCGGTCAGGATGCCGGGCATGGCGGTGGGGACCACCACGGAATAGAGCGACTGCCACTTGGTGGCACCC
>JBAWAM010000675.1:0-19987 GCA_049589315.1 Myxococcaceae bacterium | reverse complement strand
GCCTATGAGCTCGCGCGCTCGGGCGCTGCAGAGGTCTTCGCGGTGAAGATCGAGCAGGCCGGCGGCCTGTACGCGGCGAAGCGGGTGGGAGCCATCGCCGACGCTGCCGGGATCGAGCTCTATGGCGGGACGATGCTCGAGGGAGCCGTCGGGACCGTCGCGGCTGCCCACGTCTTCTCCACCTTCCCGAAGCTGCAATGGGGCACCGAGCTGTTCGGGCCGCTCCTGCTGACGGAGGAGATCCTCGTCGAGCCACTCCGCTACGAAGAGTTCCACCTGACCGTCCCGACCGGGCCGGGGCTGGGCATCCAGCTCGACGAGTCGCGGGTGAACGCGTTCCGGCGGAAGGACGCGTGAGCAAGCTCCATGGAAATCCAGGTGATGCCGCTGTGTCGGCATCCGTCGTCGTTGCACGAAGTGAAAGGAGAATGCAGATGAACCCGAAGATCGTCGAAACCCAGAAGGTGAAGGCATTGCTCGAGGTCGCCAGCGGCTTGACCACCGAGGGCGGAAGTCCGCGCGCGAAGCAGATCGTGCATCGCGTCCTCTCGGACCTGTTCAAGACCATCGAAGACCTGGACGTCACGTCGGACGAGTTCTGGACCGCCGTGAACTACATCAACGAGCTGGGTACCGCGGGCGAGACGGGACTTCTCGCGGCGGGGCTCGGGCTCGAGCATTTCCTCGACCTGCGCCTGGACGCGAAGGACGAGGCAGCCGGAATCCCCACGGGCACCTCACGCACGATCGAAGGTCCGCTCTACGTTGCGGGCGCTCCGATCGCCGAGGCGAAGGTCCGCCTGGACGACGGCCGTGAGCAGGGCGAGGTGCTGGTGATGCAGGGCACGGTCCGAGACTCGGCCGGGAAGCCGCTCGCGGGCGCGATCGTCGACGTGTGGCACGCCAACACCAAGGGCAACTACTCGTACTTCGACAAGTCGCAGTCGGACTTCAACCTGCGCCGCCGCATCCGCTCCGATGCGGAGGGGAAGTACGAGTTCCGCAGCATCATGCCGAGCGGCTACGGCTGTCCGCCAAACGGTCCGACCCAGGGGCTCCTGGACGCCGTCGGTCGTCACGGGCAGCGTCCGGCGCACATCCACTTCTTCATCTCCGCCCCGGGGCACCGTCACCTCACCACGCAGATCAACATCGCGGGCGATCCGCTCGTACACGACGACTTCGCCTTCGCCACGCGGGATGACCTGATCCCCGAGGTCGTTCGACGGGCTGAGCCTGAGGCTCTCCGCGCGAAGGCCCTCGAGGTCCCCTTCGATGAGATCAACTTCGACTTCGTCCTCACTCCGCTGAGCCCGTCGGTCCCGGATCTCCAGGTCAAGCGCAAGCGGGCGCTGCAGGGCTGATCTCTCCGCGAAGCCGTGGCGCGCTACGACCGGCGCGGCCACGGTGCGTCGGAGACGCCCCCTCCGCCGTACACGATCGGGGATCTCGGCGCGGATGCGCTGGGGCTGCTCGACGCGCTGGGCATCGAACGCGCTCACTTCTGCGGACTCTCCATCGGCGGGTACTACGCCGAGTTCCCGGACGACACATCTGCAATCTGGAGTCCGCTGCGGCGTTCAACGAGGCGTTGAAGGTGTGGCTACTCGAGGAGGAATGAGAAGACCACGAACGCGACGAGCCCCAGCGTTTCGAGTGTCCCCAGGACGATGCCCGTCATCGCCTGGCCCTTTCGTCCGATGGGCGGATGCGCGTTCGGATTGACGTTCCGCAGACCGAGGACCGAGCACAACAGCGCGACCGGACCGATCGGGAAGGCGAGGATGCCAAGCAGCGAGAGGATGAAGCCCATTCGGGCGATGCTGTTGTTGGCGTAGAGATTCCACGCCTTCCTCAACTGCTGTGGGGTCGGCTGGATCCGGAAGAAGAGCTGGTTCCGGGTGCTCCGGATGATGGCCAGGCTGAAGAGGACCCCGATGAGAGCCCGGATGTAGAGTTCTCCCATCTCTCCGCCGAGGGGGCCTCCCCACACGGCGTTCTCCGCGACGCTGAGCAGCGGAAGTACCGGCAGGCACCATCGGGCGAAGCGCACCCGGAAGAAGAAGGCCACCTCGACGGCGCCCCACAACGCCAGCGAAAGCGCCGGGACGAACTGGCCCTCAACGACCATGCCGACGGCCGCGATGGTGTTGATGATTCCGCCGACGCCCATGAGCCAGGCCCAGGCGTCACGCTTTCCCCAGAACTTGAGACGGAAGCCCTCGAGGTAGTCGACCTCCGGGCGCTGGGCGCAGTCGAGACAGAAGAGCTTCAGCTCCACCCGCTGCGAATCCGCGTGGCAGACGAACCGGCCGCAGCGGGCGCAGGTCCCCGTGGCGGGATTTTCAGGGTGCAGTGCGCACGAAGCGTGCTCGGGAACGGCGACGGCGGTCTGGGACAAGACGAACCTCACTCAGCAGGAGTAGACGACGGACTCCTGCTGAGTGGGAAGTGGCTCGCCTTTTTTTGACGTCAGCTGCGGACTTCGACGCAGGAGAGCATGCTGGCCAGCGCCTTGAGGCACTGCGCGTTCAGACGCTGCCAGTTCAGGCTCCCGTCGAAGATCAGCGTCGTCCGGATCCCGTTCGCGTCGAGCTTCTTCACGAAGTTGATCAGCGGCGAGACCGTCGCCGAGTTCATGTACTCGAACTTGCGGAAGTCCACGGTGACCGACTTGCCCTTGAGCTCGTCGACCAGCGAGTCCAGATAGGGAGAGAGCACCTGGGTCGGGTCGCGCGAGTCGCTCGTTCCCAGCCAGTCGACGGTGGCATTGGCCGGGTCGTCTTTTACCGCAATCGTCAAACCATCCTGCTCAAAGCGCTTCATGGCAGCCTCTGCTCCATCCGTCTCGTTGCTTTGACCTTGAGGACTTCTCTGCCGCTGTCGAACTCGTGGGAGAGACTGAATCTCCCTTCGAAACCAATCCGGTACAGCCCCAGCTTTCCGCTCGCGTGTGAGTCGATCATCAGGGCCTGGAGGCGCTCCATGTAGAGCCGCTCCGGGTCCTCCGACTTGCTGATCGCCTCGAGCCGCCCCAGGAGCTCCCGGAACGTGCCCGAGGAGGAGCGGACGCCATTCGCCACCTCGATGCTGATGACTTCGTCCGCGACCCTCATGTTCAGCCGCACGTCCGGGCACGCCGGCACGCTGTCGCCGTACTTGACGGCGTTCTCCACCAGCTCCGCGGCGGTCATCTCCGCCGCCTCCCGCACCTCTTCAGGGAGCGCCTGGAGGGCGTCCGCCACCTGGCGCCGCACCTCTCGTACGTGTTGCCAGAGGTTCGGCACGTTGAGTTGCAGGTCAGTTGCCATTTCCTCTCTCCCGACGCCGCGCCGCCAGCAAGGTGCAGTCGTCGTGCGGCGAGTCCTCCGCCGCCTTGTCGAGGATGCGCTTCACGATCTCCTCGCACGGGAGCCCTTCGGCGCTCAGCGCGGAGAACTGCGCCTCCAGCCGGCCCTGACCGTTCGGATCGCTGGCACCCTTCGACTCGGTGATGCCGTCGGTGAAGAGCAGGAGGCTGTCTCCCTCCTCGAGCGAGAACTCCTGGTCCACCAGGCTCTTCGACACGTCGTCCATCACGCCGATCCAGACACCCGTCGTCTCCACCTTCACCACCTGCCGGGACGCCGCGCGGTGGATCAGGATGTCCTGGTGCAGTCCGGCGTGGACGACCTTGTCGCCGTCCAGGCGGAGCACGGTCACCGTCATGTACTGGTCCTTGCCGATGCGCCTCAGGTTTCCCGAGACCGCGGCGTTCACTGCGGTGAGCACGGCGGAGGGGCTCACCTTCCTGCCTTCCCGCGCCATGCTGCCGATCACCGTCCGCGTGGAGGTCTGGATCATCATCATGATCAGGCCCGCCGAGATGCCGTGTCCGGACACGTCGCCGATGATCATCCACGAGCTGCCGCCCGCCTCGAACACGTCGACGTAGTCGCCGCCGACCGTCTGAGCCGGACGCATCTCCGCGGCCACCTCGTAGCCGGGGATGGACGGGCGCGTCGGCACCAGCACCGTCTGGATCTTGCGGGCGAGATCCATCTCGCTCCACAGCTCCGCCAGCGCGCGCGACAACTCCTCGGTGCGCTCCGCGACCTGCTTCTCCGCCTTCTTCCGCTCGGTGATGTTGGTGAACTCGACGCAGCAGCGCTTGTTCGGCAGCGGGTGCACGTCGATGGAGAACATGCCCTCGCCGTACTTGTCCTTGTAGGGGATCTCGTTGAGCTTCATCGGCTCGCCGGTCTCGATCACCTTCGTGAAGATGCCGGCCAGCGGCATCTTCTCCGAACCGGGGAAGCCTTCGTGGATCCGCTTTCCCTGAACGAAGGTGTGATCCACGCCGAGGAACACGCCCGCGGCCGGGTTGCAGTGCACCAGCCGAAGACTGGATGGGGTGTTGGGGATTTCGAGCTCCCACACGCATACCCCGACTTCGAGGGACGTGAGGACGTGCTCGTACCCGCCGACGTCGATGACGGATTCGGGTTGTGTCGATGGCATCTCGGACTCTCAGTGAAGGCGGCGACCTGGGGCCTGGGTCTTCAATGACCCGGTGTCCACCGGTCCAACCAACAGTTAGCAAGCTAATATGTTTCTGCGGAAAACGTCCAGATGCGTTCCAGTAGGACTACAACGCACCTGATTGCTTTTTCTCCTTCAATTACAGGTGTTTCCGCACTGTATGCGTCCTTTGTAGCCAAATAATTACAGCTCGGACGGCAGGCGAGTTGTGGCACTAAGGGACCTCACCCTTGGTACTCACAACAGGAGAATGCCGTGAAACTGAAAAGTAGAGGCTGGGTTGTTTCCGCTGGTGTGGCCGCTGCGTTGAGCCTGGCGACCCCTGCAGTGGCGCAGACCGTGGAAACGGTCGCGCTGTTCGACCACAGCGTCCCGGAGACCCCGGAGAGCGTCGTCGTCGACGCGCGCGGCAACCGCTACGTGAGCCTGGCCCTCACGGGTGAGATCCGCAAAATTGCCAGCGACGGGACCCAGAGCACCTATGCGCGCCTGCCGATCGGCGAGCCGCTGACCTTCTGCAGCGGCTTCTTCGGCCTCACCGGCGCGCTGGCGCTGGATCCGAGCGGAACGCTCTACGTTTCGGTCGGCTCGTGCATCCCCGAGAACCGCGGCGTGTGGCGGGTCAAGCGCGACGGGACGGTGGATCAGCTCGCGCAGCTGCCGTTCGAGTCGTTCCCCAACGGCATCGCCTATCACCACGGCAAGCTGTACGTCGCCGACTCGAACCTGGGGCTGATCTGGAGGCTCGACGCGGACGGCGGCCCGGCGATGGTGTGGAAGCAGGACCCGCTGCTCCTCCGCAGCCCGGGCTCCCCGATTCCGGGCGCCAACGGCCTCCAGTACTTCCGAGGTGAGTTCTACGTCGCGGTGACCTCCACGGCGAAGCTCGTCGCGATCGAGATCGACGAGAAGGGCAGCGCCGGCAACATCCGCGTCCACGCGGAAGGCGTCATGTGCGACGACATCGCGCTGGACGTGAAGGCCAACGTCTACTGCGCCAGCCCGATGGGCAACGTGCTCCGGGTCAACGCGAAGGACGGCTCGGTAGAGACGCTGCTCACCTCGCAGGACCTGCTCGACTACCCCACGTCGATCTCCTTCGGCCGCCGCGGCGGAGAGGTCACCGAGGCCTACGTCACCAGCGCAGCGTTCCCGGGCTACTCCACCTACGCCCGCCCGAGCCTGATGAAGTTCGACGTCGGCATCCCCGGCGACATCCGCTGGTAGCTCGATAGCCTGCTGTCCAGGCGTCACACGAAGCCCACGCGCTCGCTCAGCGCGTGGGCTTCTGTTTTCCCGGGCACCCTCCGCGACGCTATCCTCCCGCCCATGTCCACCGCACCCGGCGCAAGGCCCCCCGAGTTCCTCCGCGAGCTCGATGTGCTGATCCGCGCCCGCTATCCGCTGGTGTACCTGGTGTCGTGGGAGGAGCAGCGCGTCGACGCCCTGCTCCAGGGGCTCGCCCGGTCTCATGGGCGCAGCCTCTACGAGTGGAGTGTCACCCAGGGGCTGCGAAAGACGAGCGGCGGCCGCGCCGTCGCGCCGCTGAGCGACAGCCAGGAGCCGGGCAAGGCGCTGCAGGCGATCCGGGAGATCAACGAGCCGTCGCTCGTCGTCCTCAAGGACTTCCACCCGTACTTCGACGCGCCGCCGGTGGTGCGGGCGATGCGCGAGCTCGCCCATTGGCTGAAGAGCACGCACACCACGGTGGTCCTGCTCTCGCCGACGCTGGTGATTCCCGGCGACCTCGAGAAGGAGATCTCGGTCATCGACGTGCCGCTGCCGACGATGGGCGAGCTCCTCCAGCTCCTCAAGGACATCATCGCGGTGGTGCGCAAGTCGAACAACGCGCAGGTCCAGCTCTCGCGCGATCAGGCCGAAGCGCTCGTCCGCGCCGCCATGGGACTGACCTTGTCCGAGGCGGAGAACGCCTTCGCCAGGGCGATCGCCAGCGACGGGACGCTCAATGCGCTGGACGTCGACCTGGTCCACGACGAGAAGCGCCAGATCATCCGGAAGAGCGGGATGCTCGAGTTCTTCCCGCACCAGCAGCGGCTGGAGAGCATCGGCGGTCTGGACAACCTCAAGGAGTGGCTCGGCATACGGACCAGCGCGTTCGGCGAGGAGGCGCGGAAGTTCGGCCTCCCCGAGCCGCGCGGCCTCCTGCTGCTGGGCGTCCAGGGCTGCGGCAAGAGCCTGACCGCGAAGGCGATCGCGTCGCACTGGCACCTGCCCCTGCTGCGCCTGGACATCGGCCGCCTGTTCAGCGGGCTGGTCGGAAGCTCCGAGGAGAACCTTCGCAAGGCGATCCGGGTCGCCGAAGGCGTCGCTCCGGCCGTGCTGTGGATCGACGAGCTGGAGAAGGGGCTCGCCGGTGCGGGCGGCAGCGGCGCAAACGACACCGGGGTGACGCAGCGGCTGTTCGGCGCGCTGCTCACGTGGCTGCAGGAGAAGTCCGCGCCGGTGTTCGTGGTCGCGACCGCGAACCGGATCGACCTCCTGCCGCCGGAGCTGCTGCGCAAGGGCCGCTTCGATGAGATCTTCTTCGTGGATCTCCCTTCGGCGGAGGAGCGCGAGGTGATCTTCAGGATCCACCTCGCCCGTCGAAACCGCGATCCGGCGCGCTTCGATCTGAAGGCGCTCGCGGACGCGGCGCAGGACTTCAGCGGGTCCGAGATCGAGCAGGCGATCATCTCTGGCCTCTACGACGCCTTCGCCGAGCGGGTCGACCTCCAGCAGAAGCACATCCACGCGGCGATCGGCGAGACGTTCCCACTGGCCACGACCATGCAGCACGAGATCGAGAAGCTCCGGGTCTGGGCCCGGACGCGGACGCGCATGGCGTCTACCCCGGTCGAACGGCGCGCGGCGACCGGAGAGGTGGCGTGAGCCCCAGGCGCGGCATTCTCCACCGGTTCGAGAAGATCGAACGGAAGCGGCAGCCGCGCCCGACCGGACCGGACGCCGGCCCCACGGAGCGGTCGCGTTTCGAGGCGATCCAGACCGGGACCGGCGCGCCGCCCGAGGAAACCAGCAGCAGCGGCGCGGCGCTGGAGCGGTTCGAAGCGCCTGAACCCCGTCCACTGGCGCTCCACGAGAAGCGGGAGGAGGACCAGCCGTTCACCCGCTGCGCCGCGTGCGAAGCGGACAACTCCCGGTACGTGAGCGTCTGTGCCCGGTGTGGCGAGCGGCTCGACACGCCGGAGCAGCGCGCCTTCAACGAGGCGCTCTGGGCGCAGCGGCGGGAGGCGCAACTCGCAGAGCAGGCGCAGCAGAGAGACTTCGTGGCGGCGCGGGCCCAGGACCTGGAGGAGGCCGCCCGGGCGAAGCGCGCGTACTACGAGTCCCTCGCACGGCAGGTGCGGGCGGAGACCGAGTCCCGCATCGAGGGCGACGACGGGACGTGGGTAACCCTGTCGCGCTGGGTCCGCCACCACCTGGGACTCGGGGGCGTCTGGGCGGCCCTCGTCATCGGCGGAGGCTTCTTCGTCCTCGCCTCGATGGTGCTGCTGGTGACGGGCGGTCCTGGCGTCTGGCTGCGGAGCCTCCCCATTCTGGTCGTCGTCGCTGTCGGAATCGGACTGCGTTCGGCCAAATTCACATAGGATGCCGCGCCTCATGAGCTTGTTCGAGCAACTGCAGGAGACGGCGGCCGCCATTCGCGCACGTGCGCCGGGGTTCCAACCGAAGATCGGCATCATCCTGGGGAGTGGCCTCGGCGAGTTCGCGGACGGCTTCCAGGACAAGGTGGTGGTCCCCTACGCGGACCTGCCTCACTTCCCGACCTCCTCGGGGGTTCCGGGCCACGCCGGCCGCCTGGTGATGGGGAAGGTCGACGGCGAGCCAGTCGTCGCGATGCAGGGGCGGGTCCACTTCTACGAGGGCTTCACGCCGGCGCAGGTCGCCTTTCCGGCGCGGGTGCTGTGCACGCTGGGCATTCGCGCGCTGGTGGTGACCAACGCCGCGGGCGGGGTGAACCTGGGGTTCCGCCCGGGCGACCTGATGGTCATCAACGACCAGCTCAACCTGGCCGGGTGGAATCCGCTCGTCGGCCACAACGACGACCGGCTCGGGCCCCGGTTCCCGGACATGAGCACCGCCTACAGCCCGTCGCTGCGTCGGTTGCTGAAGGAGATCGCCGCGGGGCGGAAGATCGAGCTGAAGGAGGGGGTGTACGCCCAGCTCTCCGGGCCGTCCTACGAGACCCCGGCGGAGATCCGGATGCTCCGCACGCTGGGCGCAGACGCGGTGGGGATGAGCACGGTGCCCGAGGTCATCGCCGCGTCCCACATGGGGGTTCCGGTCGCCGGCGTGAGCTGCATCACCAACCTGGCCGCTGGCATCGGCGAGAAGCCGCTCACGCACCAAGAGGTCGCTGAAACCGCGAACCGCGTGAAGGACGTCTTCGCATCGCTGCTATCCGGATTCCTTCCTGCCGCCGCCAGGCTGTAGATTCCCGCCGCAATGTCAGAGCGACGCATGACAGATCGACGTAGCGGCACGAACACGCCCGAAGAGAAGATCAGCCGCGTCCGGGATCGTCGGATGGGCGACCGGCGCGACTCTCCGCGCCTTCCGATGACCTTCCTCATCCGCGACCAGGGGGAGGACAGCCCCTGGGAGGAGCGCGAGGGCGATATCTCGATCGGCGGCATCCACTGGCTGGGGAAGACCTCGCCCAACAGCCAGAAGGTCGAGGTGCGCTTCCGGCTCCCCGGAGTGCCGAAGGAGATCCGTGCGCAGGGCGAGATCATCCGTCTCAGCGAAGGCGGCAAGGGCATCGGCTTCCATGTCCGCTTCACCGAGCTCGACGTGGAGAGCGAGCTGGCGGTCGCGCGGTACATCGACGACCAGCTGGTGAACCCTGCCCAGACGAACCCGCTCGTTCCGTAGCGCCCGCCGGCGCCGCGGTCGCTCCAGCAGCAGGCGTTCGTTCGGGCACGGACGACGGAACACCGTGCGCCAGCGCGCGTTCATCATCGACTACACTGTGGGCCAGGAGGCGCCATGAAGAAGGTTGGCCGAAATGACCCCTGTCCATGTGGCAGTGGCAAGAAATACAAGCAGTGCCATGCGCTGAAGGAAGCGGAGCAGAACGTCCGTTCGTCGAAGCTGGGGCTCATCGGCTTCGCCGCCGTCATCGCGCTGGGCGTGGGTGGGCTGGCGATCGGCTTCACCGACAGAGGCGACGGGTCCATGGCAGCCGGACGCGTCTGGTCCGCGGAGCACCAGCACTGGCACAACGGGGATGGCTCCGAAGTGGGCTCGACGGGCGTCCGGGCGCCGGCGGCGCAGCCTCCGGGCGAGGCGCCTCCGGGCAAGGTCTGGTCGACCGAGCACGGCCACTGGCACGACGCGGCGCAGTAGCTCAGCTACTCGACTCTCTCGAGCAGCCGTTCGCTGACCTCCCACAGCCGGCGCGCGACCTCGTCGTTGCGCGCCTCCCGGGTGGGCGTTCGCGGGCGGCTGTTCGCGTAATACAGCCCGTTCTGCTGCAGCGGCTCGTCCGCGGTGGCGAGATACGTCCCGATGCGCGCGGCCTTCTCCGCCGTCCGCATGAACGGGCCCCCCATTCGCACCAGCGTTCCGAAGAGCCCGGCCTCATCCTGGGCGAAGCCGGACCTCACCACGCCGGGGTGGAAGCAGTGCGCGACCAGGCCGCGCGCGCCTTCGCGTCGGGCGAGCTCGCGGGTGAAGAGGATGTTGGCGAGCTTGGTGTTGGCGTACTGCCGGAAGCCGCTGAAGACGCCCCGGTCCCACTGCAGGTCGTCGAACGCGAGGTGTCCGAACCGGTGGGCCTCCGAGGAGGTCGTGATGACGCGTGGACGCTCCGCCGCGGCGAGCGACGGCATCAGCTCACGGGTGAGGAGGAACGGCGCCAGGTGGTTGAGCGCGAACATCATCTCCAGTCCGTCCGCCGACACCCGCCGGGCGGGCAGGTAGACGCCGGCGTTGTTCATCAGCACGTCGACCCTGGGGAAGCGGGAGCGGAGCTCGGCCGCCGCCTTTCTCACCTCCGCCATCGAGGAGAGATCCGCGATGAGCACCTCCACCGACTCCGCCTTCGTCGTCCGCCGCACGTCGTCGAGCGCTTCGCGGGCGCGCTCCGGGTTGCGGCAGACCATGACGACGTGCGCCCCCTGGTGTGCGAGTTGCCGGGTCAGCTCCCGTCCAATCCCCGAGTTCGCGCCGGTGACGATGCAGATCATCCCGGAGCCATAGCAACGGCAGCGGCAGGACGCTCGGGGAAGACCGATGTAGCGTTGGACGAGATCGCCTCGTTAACGTCGCGCAGGGAGGCCGAGCCGAATGTCGCAGGAGATTCCGTGGGAGCGCCTGTTCACTGCAGCCGAGAAGGCGCGGGAGAGCGCGTGGGCGCCGTATTCGAAGTTCCCCGTCGGTGCCGCCGTGCTGACCGAGGACGGTCGGATCGAGGCGGGCTGCAACGTGGAGAACGCGTCGTACGGGCTGTCGGTCTGCGCCGAGCGGAACGCCATCGGCCGGGCGGTGGGCGAGGGCGCGCGGAGGATCCTCGCGGTCGCCGTGGTGGCCAACACCGCGAAGCCCTGCCCGCCGTGCGGGATGTGCCGGCAGGTGATCGCCGAGTTCGCCGGTCCGGAGGCCCCCATCCGCAGTCGCACGCCCGGGGGAGAGGAGGGGCGCTACACCGTCTCGGACCTCCTGCCGCACGCGTTCACTCGCGACTTCCTTTAGTCGTGGTAGGACGTCCAACGGTTTGAACCTGCTCATCCAGAACGCCACAGTCCTGACCCTCAACCCGAAGCGCGAGGTCCTCCAGCGCGCAGACGTGCTGATCCAGGACGGACGCATCGCCCGAATCGGGAAAGGCATCCGGGCCCCGAAGTCGGTCCGCCAGACGCTGGACGCATCCGGGAAGATCCTGATGCCGGGGTTCGTCCACGGTCACCTGCACGCGTGTCAGACCCTCTTCCGGAACCGGGCCGACGGGCTCGAACTCCTCGACTGGCTCCGCGAGCGGATCTGGCCCATGGAGGCCGCCCACGATCCCGCGTCGCTCCGCGCGTCCGCCGACCTGACCTTCGCGGAGCTCATCCGCTCCGGGGCCACTGCCGCGCTCGACATGGGCACCGTGCGCCACACCGACGCCATCTTCGAGTCCGCACGGGACTGCGGGTTCCGGCTCACCGGCGGCAAGGCGATGATGGACGCGGGGCAGGGCGTCCCGGCGGGATTGCGCGAGACCACCGCGGATTCGCTGGCCGAGAGCTTGCGCTTGATCAAGCGGTGGCACGGCGCGGAGAACGACCGGCTCCGCTACGCCTTCGCCCCCCGCTTCGTGCTGTCGTGTACCGAGGCGCTGCTGCGCGAGGTGGCGGTGATGGCGAGGGACCTCGGCGTGAGGATCCATACCCACGCCAGCGAGAACCCCACCGAGTGCGATCTCGTCCGGCAGAAGACCGGTCGGGACAATGTGGAGTACTTCCACGACCTCGGCATCAGCGGCCCCCACGTGACGCTGGCCCACTGCGTCTGGCTGACGGCGAACGAGCACCGGCTCCTGCGGGAGACCGGCACCGTCGTCTGCCACTGCCCCGGGTCGAACCTGAAGCTCGCCTCCGGGATCGCGAAGATCCCCGAGCTCCTGGAGGAGCGGGTGCACGTGTGTCTGGGCGCAGATGGGGCGCCCTGCAACAACAACCTCGACATGTTCGTGGAGATGCGGCTCGCCGCGCTCATCCACAAACCGCGCTGTGGGCCGTTGAGCATGCCCGCGGAGCGCGTGCTGGAGATGGCGACCCTGGGCGGGGCCCGGGCGCTCGGGCTGGAGCAGGAGATCGGCTCGGTCGAGGAGGGCAAGAAGGCGGATCTGATCCTGCTCGAGCTGTCGGGGCCCCACGCGCAGCCCGCGGCGGAGGACCTCGCGTCGCAGATCGTCTACTCGGCCCAGTCCTCCGACGTGCGCGACGTGATCATCGACGGCCGGCTGGTGATGCGCGACCGCACCCTGCTGACGATGGAGGTCGATGCGGTGACCGCTGCGGCCCGTACGTACGCGAAGCGGATTGCCGAAGCAGTGGCGTGACGGTGGGATGTCCACCAGGCAGGCACCTTCAGTTGTAACCGTTCGGCAGCCCATGCGTTAGGCTCGACGCAATCGCGGGTGGGCAGCAGCGTAGGGCTGCAGGGAGGATGTGACCCCATGTGGAACAGATTCAGACGGGCGATGCGGAGCTTCTTCGGCTTCTTCGTGACCTCCATCGAAGACCCCGAGCTCATCCTCGAGCAGAACATCCGGGACATGAACGACCAGGTCCCCAAGATGAACGAGTCCATCGCCATGGTGCGGGCGAACTTGACCCTGCTGGAGAAGGAGAACGCGAAGTACAAGCAGGAGGTCAACCAGCTCACCGCGAAGGTGAAGGCCGCGATCCAGGCAGGGCGTGACGACCTGGCCGCCCAATACGCCAGCCGGCTCCAGATGGAGAAGAGCGCGCTCGATCGGAACGAGCAGCAGCTCATCACCGCGCGCGAGGCCTATGACAAGTCGCTGAACGTGAAGAAGGCGTTCATGCGCGAGAAGGAGCGCAAGACCGCCGAGGCGATGAACGCGATCCGCGACGCGCGCCGGGCCCGCTGGCAGTCGAAGGTCGCCGACGCCATGGAGACCTTCCAGGTCGCCGGCATCGACCAGACGCACGGTGAGATGGTTCGCAAGGTCGAGGAGCAGACCGCGGTCAACGAGGCGCGCATGCAGATGGCGCTCGACTCGGTCGACCACCAGACGCTTTCAATCGAAGAAGAGGCGGAGAAGATCCAGGCCCAGGAGCTGGTGAAGCAGTTCAAGCTGGAGATGGGGCTGGAGAGCCCGGCGCCCGTCAGCGACGTCTCCGGCGGCGGCGAGAAGACCATCGGCAAGAAGGTCGAGGTCAAGTAGCCCTCCATGGCGGTGAAGCGCGGCCCTGGCCTGTACGTATTTGCCGCGCTCGTCGCGTTGGCGCTGGCGTGGTTTGGCGCGTCGCGCGCCGGCCACCTCGACCGGCTGCAGGCGAAGTTTCTGCCCAAGACCGTCCCACCGGTGCGGCTGTCTCCCGGCGACTTCCCCGCAGGGGTCGCCGCGCCCGTGGGAGACATCGCCTCGGTACCCCTCCGTCCCACGCTCATCGGCTTCTCGCCGCGAGGTTCGGCGGCGGGGTTGCTGCTGGCCTCCGGCGGGGCGTCGACGCCCGAGGCAGAGCCGCTCCCCACTCGCCCGAGCGGCATGTTCCAGAGCGCGTATGCCCTCGATGCGCGCGCCGTGCTCTATCCCCGTGAAAGTGACATCCGCGACGCGCTGGCGAAGGGCGCGGAGCAGGGGGGCGTGGACATGGCGATCCTCTCCGTGGACCGACTCGCCCACTGGTACCCGTCGCTGCGGGACGCCGCGCCACAAACCGTGCTGCTGGTGGGGCGAAGCCGCGGACAGGAGGCGTTCGCCGCAGTGGGCGTGGAGAAGGTCGCGGACCTGCGCGGGAAGCGGATCGCCGCGTTCGATCAGGGCAGCGGGTACTACTACTCGCTGTGGCTGCTGTCTCGCGCCGGGCTGTCCCTCAAGGACGTGGAGTGGGTGAAGCTGCCGTCGACCCTGGATGCGGGACGGGCGCTGCGCGAAGGCCGGGCGGATGCTGCGGTGGGGCTGACGGGAGATCTCGAGCTGGCTGCGCGCGACCGCGGTGGGCGGATGCTCTCGACGACCGTCGACGTGCCCCACCTGGTCGCGTCGGTGCTGGTGGTGCGCGGTGACTTCGCTGCCCGCTACCCGGATGCGGTGCGCCGGGTCATCCGCGGGCTGCTCGACTCCGGCGCTGCGGTGATGCGCGATCCGGAGCGGGCCGCGCGGCTGCTCGGAGAGGTCGCGCCGTACCTCGGCGACCCGCGGGAGGCGATCAAGAGCGCTCCGCCCGCGACGCTGCAGGACAATCTGGCGTTCTTCGGTCTGGCCGGCGAGGCCCCGGTGACCTACGACGAGCTGTTCCAGAGTTCAGGGGCGCTCTTCGTGAAGATCGGCGAGATCAGGTCGGTGCCCCGCGCCGAGGACACGCGCGATCTCGGCGCGCTCAAGTACGTCTCCGAAGCCAGGGGGCCGTGATGGCGAATCAGCCGAGCTTTCTCAAGGCAGCGTTCCTCGCACCGGCGAACCTGATCGGGCTGTCGGCCGCGGGCCTGGGCTCCCTCGCGACGAGCGATCCGCTGCCCGCCGCGGTCGCGGGGATCACCGAAGTCTTCTACCTGGCGGTCACGTTCTTCTCTCCAGCATTCCGGAAGAAGGTCCGGGCGCAGGTCCTGGCCGAGGCGCGCGAGGGCCCGGAGGCCGCGACGGGCGCATTGCTCGAGGAGCTCGCGCCTTCGCAGCGGGAGCACTACTTCGCGCTCAAGGATCTGCGCGACAAGATCCTTGCGAACTATCAGAAGCTGCCCGGAGGGGGCGTGCTCGTCGCGTCGTCGGAAGCGCGCGTGGACGCGTTGCTCACCAATTTCCTCCGGCTGCTGACGACCCTGAACAGCTACCGCACCTACCTGAACGCGGCGGACCGCGCGACGATCGAGCGCGAGATCGCGGAGCTGCAGCAGGAGCTCGGAGCGGAGGACAACGCACGCTTGCGCGACGTGAAGCTGCGGCGCGTGGACATCCTCCAGAAGCGGCTGCAGCGGTTCCTGCAGGCGGAGGAGAGCCGCGAAATCGTGAGCCATCAGCTCGCGGGAATCGAAGACCTGCTGCGACTCACCCACGAGCAGTCGATCGCCATCCGCGATCCGGAGATCGTGACCCGGCAGCTCGATGCGCTCAGCGCCGAGGCCGACGCCACCGAGGAGACCGTTCGGGAGATGGAGCGGTTCATGTCGATCTCGGACGAGATCTCGTCGATCCCTGCTGGGCCCGAGGGTGGACGCGTCCGGACCTGAATGGGTTGCGTGGGCGCGCTCCGGGCAGCAATGTTCCGGCATGCGCTCCATGTTCGTTTCCCTCGCGATAGCGGTCGGGCTCGCCGGATTGGGATGTGCCACCGCCCCGCGCCCGACGGAGTTCCCGCCTGAAGCGCGGCGTGAGACGCCTCCGGAAGGGATCATGGAGCGGGCGAAGGCCGTCGGAGACGTCGCCCCTGACTTCTCGCTTCCCGGCAGCGTGGAGCGCGAGTGGTCGCTCTCGAACGCGGTGGAGCGCGGGCCGGTGGTCGTCCTCTTCTATCGAGGGCATTGGTGTCGTTATTGCCGCAAGCAGCTCGGTGAGCTGCAACAGAGCCTGAAAGAGTTCGAGCGGCGCGGAGCCTCGCTGGTGGCGATCTCCGTGGACGACCTCGGGAAGACGCGCGCGCTCGCGCAGGACCTGGGGATCACGTTTCCGCTGCTCTCGGACGTGAACCTCGAGGTGACCCGCGCGTGGGGCCTGGAGGATCCGGGCAACGCAATCCCCTGGCCGGCGATGTACATCGTGACACGCGATGGCCGGATCGCCTGGCGCTCGCTGGAGGAGACCTACAAGGTGAGACCCTCCTCCGAGGTGGTCCTCGAAGCGCTGGATGAAGTCATGCGTGCGCAGTGACCGGTCCCGACGGAGGCAGGACGCCCTGCGTACGCTGGGCACCGGCCGCGTCTCGGCACAAGCGAGGGGAGCCTCGCGACTTTTCACGGCCCGTGGACACGCACAGGTGAGCGGAGCGGTACGTGCGGAGCGCGGACGGGACACGCACAGCGGACGCGCGGACGACATGCTGAAGGTGAGCGGCATCTGGGTGTCACCGTTCATGGTCGAGTCGGCGCTGATCGCGCACGACGAGGTGCTCGAGGCGGCGCAGAGCGATCGCTGTGGTGATGCGCTAACCCTCGAGCAGGGCAGGGGAATCGACCGAGAACCTCGCTTCGAGGAAAACACAATCTCCGTATGTCATTGGGAGCCCCCAAACGCTCGGAATCACAGGGGATAATGGGGCGAGAATGACTTGCGGAAGCCACAGTCATTTCTGGGAGCACCCCCGCACAGAATGACAAGATGCGCTCCAGGTCATTCCGGTCGCGTAAACCCGCGACAACACGCGTATTCGATCCGCACAATGACTCCTCAAGCCTGCGTTTTCCTCTGATCGCTGAATCCGGGCGCCCCCCCGGGGCTTGCCCGTGATTCCCCGGGCTGCCATCCGGAGGCGCCTCTGCGACGCGATCCCGCAGGTCCGTTGACGCGGTCACGCACATTCAGGGTCAGAGCGACGTCTCCGAAAGGCCCAAAGTGAAACCCCGGCGCCCGGTCCGAAGCAGGACCGGGGCCGGGGCTCCTTCACAGCTCACGCGTTAGATGGCTACGGGCCGCAGCTGTTGGCAGTGCCCGGCGTCGGTGCTGCGAGGACGAACACACGCCCGTCCTTCGCGGCCGGGCCACACCGTGCGATGGAGACGGCCTCGCGCGCGGCGGCGGTATCCCCCTCGTTGATCTGAACACGCTCCGAAGCGCCCGCCGGGCCGAGAAGCGACAGGAGCTCCGGGTCGTCAGGATCGGCGCTGTCATACACCAGCACATCGAGGGGAACGGGGGCCGAGGCCAGCGGGGTGCCGTTCGGAATCGCGCCGACAGGGGCCTGGTAGAGCGCTGCCGCGTCCTGTCCGTTCTGGATGCCGTTGCTGGCGAGTTGCAGCGTGGGGTCAGACGCGAGGCCCGCGCTCCCCACCACGATGAGGCCGGCGGCGTTCGTCATGGAGAGCGGAAGCTCCAGGTACGACGTGTCCCCGCTGCCATTCCAGAGCACGACGCTGTAGCCCGCCAGGCTCACGTTCGGCACGCCCGCGCTGATCTCGACGAACTCGGCAACGTCGTTCCCGGGCGAATCCGCATCGAGTTCGTTGATGACCAGGTGGATCACGGTCACGTTGAACCCGGCCGAATTACCCACCACCAACGCCTGAGTACCTGTCGGCGTCGCACCGTCGAGCGCGGCGATCACGACCTCGGTGTCCGAGGTCACCGTGAACGTCTGGGCCACGCCTCCGACGCTCACCGCGGTAACACCGGTGAACCCGGTGCCCGTGATGGTGAGGGCCGCGCCGTGGGCGATGACCGGGTAGTTCACCGCGGTCACCGTCGCGGTCGGCGCAGCGCCCGGAAGCACGGTGACGGTGCCCCAGGTCGGCGTGCCGGTCAGGTCCGCAATGCTGCTCTCGTCGCAGTAGACCCAGTTCGACCAGGTGTTGGTGGCGGTGTCGAGCGTGCGGTAACGGAATCCGTACGAGTACGTCCCCGGCGCGGTCGGAGCGAACGTGCCCTGGCGCTCGTCGTTGTTGCCCGACGTGCCGAAGGCGTGGTTCCAGTCCGTGTCGCTCCAGGTCCACTGCGCGACGTCCGCGCTGGTCCCGTAACCGAACTCGGCCTGTACGAACGGGTAGAAGTCGTTGCCCGAGGTGTTCCGGTGGGTGAGCTGGTCACCCCAGAACTGGGTGTAGACCGCCTGGGAAACGGGGAGGGTGACGTTCAGGTTGTCACCGGCCCAGTTGGTCGTCTTCGGCCATTGGATGGCGCAGTAGCCGACCGTCAGCGCCGCCGGCATCCCACACGCGTCGTTGGCGGCTCCGGGGGTTCCAAAGTCGCCGCCCGTGACCTGGGCCGAGCTGTCGCACCAGTACCAGCTGCGCGAATTCGCACCCGCCGCGAACACCGCGCTCGACAGGTTCATCGAGCGCCCCGGTGTCTGGGGGAAGCCAGTCGTCCAGTTGAGGCCGGTCAGCGTCGTTCCATCCAGCGACAGCTCGAGCTGGGCCGAAGCCTCGAGCGTGAAGCCGGCAGGGAGCTCGACCTTCGCGGTCACGCCGCCGTTGGTGGTCGCGTCCAGGTTGCTGGCAAACACGACGAACGCGTGCGCGTCCACGAGCAGCGGCGCAGTCGGCAGGGTGAACGAGGCGTTGCCCTGTCCGAGCGACACGGTCACGCCGGCGAGGTTCAGCCGGTCACCGCTCAGGTTGTAGAGCTCGAAGTACTCCGTGTTCGTCCCCGTCGGCGAGTGCATCACCTCGGTGATCAGCAGGTCTGCGGCGGTGGGGGCGCGCGCGGTCACGCAGGCACCGGCCACGCAGACGCCGTCGGTGCAGAGCGTCTCGGTCGAGGTCACGACGCACTGAGCGGTGGTCGGCTCGCAGGTCGACGCATACGTGACGACGCTCAGGTGATCCGCGCTGCAGCCCGGCGCGCTGGGCGTGCAGGTGACGGCCGCGCACGGATCGCTGGACGGGACGCAGCCCGCGGTCGCGGAGCAGATCTCGCCCTGAGCGCAGGCCCCATGGTTCGGGGTGTGGCTGACGCCGCTGACCGGGTCGCAGGAATCGACTGTACACGCCACGCCGTCATCGGTGGCCACAGGCGTGTGAGACACTCCCGTAGAGGGATTGCAGGCGTCGGCGGTGCAGGCGTCGGAGTCGTCCACGGAAACGGCCACGTGCGTCACCGCGCCGGTCGCCGGATCGCATGCGTCAACGGTGCAGGCGTCAGCGTCGTCGATGTTCGCCGGGCAGAGCGACGCCGCGCAGGCGCCGTTCACGCAGAACGGGGTCGCACCTTCGCAGACCGTCTCCGTCGTCTCGTACGGCGCGCACTCGAACCACGGGGACTGCGCCGTCGGCGAGCAGGTCGCGGTCGCGGCGTGGGTGACCGCGGTGTTCCCGACGCAGGTTGCCGCCGGCGGCGCGGAGCACGGGTTCACCGGTGCACACCCGTCCGGCAGTGTCGACCCGGAGGTCAGGGCGAGCATCGAGCCATTGCCCGCGCCGTCCTTCGCGCGGAGGCCGATGAAGTAGAGCGTGTCGGGCTGGAGCCCGGTGACGACGAACGACTGCATCGCGCCCACGGAGGCGGCCTGGGGACCCGGCACGACTTCGGTCGCCGCGAGGAAGTCCTGCTCCGTCACCAGCATCGTCGTCGCATAGCGGAGCTCGTAGCCGGTGATGTCCCCGAGCAACTCGTCGTCGCCGGGAGCAGTCCACGTCAGCGCGATCGAGGTCTGGGCGGCGTTCCCCGTCACAAGCGACCCGGGAATGGCCGGCTCGACATCGTCCACGATCTCGAACGTGTTGCTGGTGGCCGGATCGAGCGCTCCGGAGGCTGGCGGCGTGAGCTCCTCGACGCGGAGTGCATACGTCGTCCCTTCGGCGTCGATGCTCAGATCGCTGAACGCCACGACCGATTCACCGACCGCCACGACCTGGGTCGCGGTGCCTTCCAGCACGGCTCCGGCGGCGCCACCCTCGAGCTGCGAGCGGACGCTGAGCTCGCGGTCCACGCGGGCGCCGCGGTTTCCGTAGGTGTCGACCAGGTCCACCACGATCCCGGCCGGCGCGGCGAGAGTCGAACGGACGGTGCCGTGGGCGACCGGGGCCCGGAATGCAAATCCGGTGGCCGCCGCGGGCGTGACGTCGAACGGCGCGCTGACGTTGGAGGTCGCGCCCTGGGCGCTCGCCTCGAGGGTCAGGCCGG
>JBAWAM010000674.1:0-13615 GCA_049589315.1 Myxococcaceae bacterium | reverse complement strand
GCTGCCGGACACCTCCGTGGTCGGGGTGCGCGGGGATGTTCGCGTGCGCATCGTTTCCGTCAGCCACCTGAGGGCAGTCGAGGGGGGAGGGCGGCGACATGAGGCGTTTCGTGAGCGTGGGGCTCGTCCTCGCGGCCGTAGGGTGCGGCGGAGACGACCACGCCGACGACGAGTTCGGGAAGATCGTCGGCGAGCTTCGGGTGAAGTTGTCGAGCTTCGTCGCCGCGCTGTCCGTCCCGACGACCGGCACACCGTCGATCGTCGCCACCGAGACGGGCAACGGAACGCTGCTGATTCACGGAGTGCAGCCGCTGCTCGAGATTCCGAACGAGGAGCGGATCCTCCCCGGCGAGATCCTGGTCCGCTTCGAGGACGGTGCGCGCGACGCCGCGACGGCGCTGTCGCGGCTGCAGGTCTCCGGCTACGTCGGCGCGCATGCGGGCTGGGCTTCCAGGGAGATCCACCTCCTCCGGTTCAAGCACGCGGATGGGACCGAGCTCGACTCGAACACCACTCGGGAAATGGCGACGAAGCTGGCCGGCCTGCCCGGCGTCCGATGGACCACGCTCAATCGCATCCACGTGCCCACCGCGGTGCCGAACGATCCGCTGTTCCTGCGGCAATGGCACTACGCGACCATGAATCTTCCGTCCGCCTGGGACATCGGGCGCGAGTCACCCGGGGTGGTGGTGGCGGTCGTGGACACCGGCATTGCGCCGCATCCGGACCTCGTGGCGCAGATCCTTCCCGGGGTCGACGTCGTCTCCGATCCACGGGTTGCGATGGATGGTGACGGGCGCGACATGGACCCGAACGACCCGGGCGGCGATCTGGCGGAGGGCAGATCGAGCTGGCACGGATCACACGTGGCCGGCACGGTCGGCGCCACCTCGAACAACACGCTCGGCGTGGCGGGGGTGAGCCTCAACGCGCGGATTCTCCCGGTGCGGGCGCTGGGGCGGAACGGCGGGGCCACTGCGGACGTGCTCGCAGGGATCGTCTGGGCGATCGGGGAGGAGGTCCCGGGGCTGCAGCCCAATGTGACCCCTGCACAGGTGATCAACCTGTCGCTGGGAACCGTGGGGAATCCCGACCCCGCCTACCAGGAGGTCATCAACCGCGCCGTGGGCCGGGGCGTGGTGTTCGTGATCGCCGCAGGCAACGAGAGCCTCGAGACCCGGGACCGGATCCCCTGCAACCAGGACAACGTGCTCTGCATTGGCGCCGCGAGGTTGAACGGAACGCGCGCGACGTACTCCAACTTCGGGCCGCAGATCGACCTGTTGGCTCCGGGCGGACAGGGCGTCGAGGACCTCAACGCGGACGATCTGCCGGACGCGATCCTTTCGACCTACTTCGACGAGACGCGCTCGCCGGCCTACGCGTTCCTGCAGGGGACCAGCATGGCCGCGCCACACATCGCCGGTCTGGTGGCCTTGATGAAGGCGGTCAACCCGGCGCTCGGGCACCTGGAGATCGAGCAGATCCTCCGCGCGACGTCTGCGTCGGACTTCGCCTGCGCGGAAGGCTGCGGTGCGGGCCTGGTGAACGCACAGACCGCGCTGCTGCGCGCAGCCGGATTGAGCGCACCGGGCGGGACGGGCTCGCTCTTCCTGCCGGCCTCGCAGCTGCTGCTCATCGAGGCTTCAGCGACGCGCATACCGCTCATCAATACCGGGGGGGCGCCGCTGGACGTGAGCGTGTCATTCACCACGCCACAGCCGGGACTGAAGCTGGAGCTCGCCGGAGGCGGGGTGGTGCGGCTCGCTCCAGGCGAGGCGAAGGCGCTGCTGGTCAACGTGACCGTCGAGGAGCTCCCGGCCGGTGACTACGAGGGCGTCCTCACCTTCACTCCGAACGAGGGCACGGCGCAGGCGGTTCCGGTGAGGGCCAGGACAGGGGCCCAGGGAACCGCGGGCACCGCGATCGTGGCGCTGCTCAACCGGAGCGAAGACGGCGCGTGGAGCATCGTCGCGGCGAGCCCGGCGATGCCCTACGAGAACTACCGCTACTCGATCGGTGTGAAGCCCGGGCTGTACTACGTGGGCGCCGGCATCGACGACAACGGCAACGGCAGGCTGTTCGATGCGGGCGAGCGTTCAGGGTTCTTTCCGGATTCCGAGAACCCGCAGCAGGTTCGCGTATTGCCGGGCCAGACCATCGAGGACATCGACTTCGTGATCGCTCCGGTCGAGTGAGCGACTGGAAACAGGTCGACGTCCGCTGCCTCTGACCGACTTCGCGTCACCAGGTGTCTCCGTTCAGAACGGTTGGCGCGCGTTCGAAAGTAAATGCGCCTTGCAATAAGCCGTCGCGGCGACTCGAAATATGAATCAGATTTCACCTTGGATTGGGCGGACGCGCGGCTCGGCCGAAGGTGTCAGGAGCCGGCTGGCACTGTTCTTGGAGACTGCGCCGCGATTTGCCCGTTGAAAGGAGCCGGACGTGGGTACCTCTTCTCATTTTGGCCGCTGTTTGATCCTGGCCGCCGCTGTTCTGGCGGGCTTCGCTGGCTGTGGCGTGGAGGAGGAGTCGCTGGTTCCGGCCGACCCCGAGCTCGCAACGTCGCAGCTCCCACTGACGCAGGTGACCAACTTCGGGAGCAACCCCGGCAGCCTCAAGATGTACATGCACGTGCCGGCGGGGGTGCCGCAGAATGCGGGCCTCGTCGTCTGGCTGCACGGATGCGCGATGTCCGGACCAGACGGAGACAAGGCGGGATGGAACCAGGTCGCCGACGCGTGGAAGTTCTACGTCATCTACCCCGACAAGGCGGGTGGATGCTTCGGGTGGTTCGACGCGCTCAAGACGAAGCGAGGCGCGGGCGAGGTGGCGTCCGTGAAGAGCATGGTGGACTACGCAAAGTCCCAATACAGCATCGACCCGGAGCGGGTCTTCGTGACCGGGCTCTCTGCCGGTGGTGGTCTGGCGTCAGCTCTGCTCGCGGGGTACCCCGACGTGTTCTCGGCGGGCGCCCTCTTCGCGGGGCTGCCAGCGGGCTGCGCCATGGGCTGCATGTCAGGAACCAACAAGACGCCGCAGGCCTGGGGAGACGCCGTGCGAAGCGCTTTTCCCGGCTACTCCGGTGCGTACCCGCGCGTGCAGATCTGGCAGGGGAGCTCCGACACGGTCGTCTCCACGTCGAACCAACAGGAGTTGATGGAGCAGTGGACCAACGTCAACGGGATCGACCAGATCGCCGACGAGACGACGACGGTCTCCGGCGCCACCCGGAAGGTGTACCGCAACGCGTTCGGACAGACGGAGGTCGAAACCTGGAGCATTCCGGGAATGGGCCACGGCACGCCGGTGGATCCCACCTTCTCCACAACCAACGGCTGCGGCACGACCGCGATGTTCTCTCTCGATGTCGGTCTGTGCTCCAGCTACCACGCGGGGATGTTCTTCGGGCTCGGCCCCGGTGGCGCGATTGACGGAGGGAATCCTGATCCGGTCACGCCCGACGGCGACGCCGGGCAGGATGCCGGGGTCGCGGATGGAGGAGGGACCTGGACGGACGCGGGTTCGCGGATCGACGGTGGAAACGGCACCGGATCGGATGCGGGTTCGCAGACCAATGGTGGAACCGGCTCCGGTTCGGACGCGGGTGTCCAGCCGTCAGGAAATGGCCTGCCTTCCGGCGGCAATCCTGGGGGGGATGGCTTGAGCGCGGCAGGTGCGTCCTGTGCGGCCTCGGGCACCTCGGCCGCGCTGCCGATGTTCCTCCTCGTCCTCCTCGCCTTTGCAGTTCCGAGGGGGGCGATCCGCCAGGTCGAGTGAGCAACTCGACACTGATCCCTGTCAGCCGCCGCGAGTCCGCGCACCCGGTGAAATCGATTTTCGGGGGCCGCGTATAGGGCAGCGAGGCCGCGACGGAGACCCGCGTCGGCCGACAGGAGAATTCACGATGCTCGCCCAGACGATGAACCCCTCGCGCGAGGGGCTGTGGACCCGTCTTGCCCCTATCGCCGCCATGTTCGCCGTCGTCACGAGCTTCGTGCTCGCGCTGGGCGTGCTGGTCTCCACGGTCGACAACCTGCGGTCCACGCACGCCCGCACGATGCAGGAGCAACAGCGGAGGCCAGCGGCGCAGCGTGCGCTGGTTCGGAGCCAGCCGCTCGCCGCTCCAGTTGGCGGTTGATGGCGTGCCGGATTGACTATCGAATCAGTCTTCGTTGACGCGTCGCGTTGCGACCATTACCTTCGCCGGTCCGGAGGCAATTCATGGCGCAGACGCAGAGCAACGGTCGCATCGGGCGGCGGGTGGCGATCATCCGTGGGCTCCGCACGCCGTTCGTGAAGGCGGGCACCCATTTCGCGCAGCTCACCGCGCTCGACCTCGGTCGGCTGGTGGTCCGGGAGCTGATCGAGCGAGCGGAGCTGGACCCCAACGAGATCGACCAGGTGGTGTTCGGTCAGGTCATCCCCACGCTGACCTCGCCCAGCATCGCCCGTGAGGTGGTGCTGGCGGCGGGGCTGCCGCGGAAGATCGAGGCGCACACGGCGACCCGCGCCTGCGCGACGTCGATCCAGACGCTGGTCAATGCGTCGCAGTGCATCGCCCTTGGGACCTCGGACGTGGCGGTCATCGGCGGCACCGAGTCGCTCTCCGACGCGCCCATCTTCACCAGCCGTCCGCTCGCCCATGCCCTGGCGGCGGCGTCGAAGGGACGTACGGTCCCGGAGAAGCTCAAGCCGTTCCAGAAGCTGAAGCCGAAGGACCTGGTCCCGGTACCGCCGGCGATCGCCGAGTACTCCACCGGCATGACCATGGGGGAGAGCGCGGAGAAGATGGCGAAGGAGAACCGCATCACGCGCCGCGAACAGGACGAGATCGCCCTGGCCTCGCACAAGAACGCGGCCCGCGCGTGGAAGGAGGGCCTCTTCGCCGAGGAGGTCATGCACGTGCCGGTCCCTCCGAAGTACGACCAGGTGGCGGACAAGGACAACATCGTCCGCGAGGATACCAACCTCGAGGCGCTCTCCGGCCTCAGGCCGGTGTTCGACCGCAAGTACGGGACGGTGACCGCCGGCAACGCCTCCCCGCTCACCGATGGCGCCGCCGCGCTGCTGCTGATGAGCGAGGAGAAGGCGAGGGCGCTCGGGTACGAGCCGCTGGGCTACCTGCGCTCGTTCGCCTTCGCCGCGACCGATCCGGCAGGCCAGCTTCTGCAGGGTCCGGCCTATGCCGCGCCGCTCGCGCTGCAACGCGCGGGCATGGAGCTCTCCGACATCGATCTGGTGGAGATGCACGAGGCCTTCGCCGCCCAGGTGGCCTCGAACCTCCAGGCCTTCGCCTCCAGCGACTTCGCGAAGAGCGCCGGGTTCTCCAGGCCGGTGGGCGAGGTGGACCGAAGCCGGCTCAACGTGAACGGCGGATCGATCTCGCTCGGTCACCCGTTCGCCGCCACCGGCGCGCGCATCGTGACGCAGGCGCTCAACGAGCTGAAGCGCCGGAACAAGAACACCGTGCTGTGTACCGTCTGCGCCGCCGGCGGCCTCGGGGCCGCGGTGGTCCTGGAGCGTGCGTGATGGCGAGCAACTTCCGCTTCGAAATCGACGGCGACATCGCCGTGATCACCTTCGACATGCCGGATGCGCCGGTGAACACCCTCTCGCCCGAGGTGGGTGAGGAGTTCAACGCGCTGCTCGACCGCGCCCACCGGGAGGACGCGGTGAAGGCGGTCGTCTTCACCTCCGGCAAGAAGGACGTGTTCGTCGCCGGCGCGGACATCGCGATGATCCAGGGCGTGAAGTCGGCGGCGGAGGCGACCACGCTGGCGAAGCGGGGACAGGAGGGCTTCAACCGGCTCGATGGGTTCCCCAAGCCGGTGGTCGCGGCGATCCACGGGGCCTGCCTCGGCGGCGGTCTCGAGTGGGCGCTGGCGTGCGACTATCGCGTCGCCTCCGACAGCCCGAAGACCTCGCTGGGGCTGCCAGAGACCCAGCTCGGGCTCATCCCCGGCTCGGGCGGAACCCAGCGGCTCCCGGCGCTGATCGGCGCCCAGGCCGCGCTCGACCTGATCCTCAGCGGGAAGTCGCTGAAGGCGGCGAAGGCGCGTAAGCTCGGCGTGCTCGACGAAGTGGTGCCGCAGCCCATCCTGCTGGACGTGGCGAAGAGGCGCGCCGCGGAGCTCGCGTCCGGAAAGCTCGTCCTGGAGCGCACGCAGAAGGCTGGCTTCCGGTCCTTCATCAAGAGCCTCAAGGGCCTGACCGACAAGGAGACGTGGACCGAGCTCGCGCTCGAGGACAACCCGGTGGGTCGCAAGGTCCTCTTCGATCAGGCGCGCAAGCAGCTGCTGAAGAAGACGCGCGGCAAGTACCCGGCCCCGGAGAAGGCGCTGGAGGCGGTCCGCGCCGGGCTCGAGGGCGGCCTGGAGAAGGGGCTGGAGGTCGAGGCCCGGCTCTTCGGCGAGCTGGCGGTGAGCGATGTTTCGCGCCGTCTGGTGGAGATCTTCTTCGCCACCACCCAGCTCAAGAAGGAGAACGGCACCAACGACCCGCAGGTCCGCGCCCGGGAGATCAAGAAGGTCGGCGTGCTGGGCGGCGGGCTGATGGGGGCGGGGATCGCCTGGGTGACCTCGGCCAACCTGGGCGTGCCCGTGCGCATCAAGGACCGCGACGATCAGGCGGTGGGGCGCGCGCTCAAGCACGTGCGCGGCATCTACGACGAGCGGGTGAAGCGCCGTTCGCTCTCGTCGCGTGACGCGGACCAGAAGCTGGCCCAGGTGACCGGCACCACCGACTACTCCGGCTTCCACAACGCGGACGTGGTGATCGAGGCGGTGTTCGAGGACCTCGAGCTCAAGCAGCGGATCATCAAGGAGACCGAGGCGGTCACGCGCGGGGACACCCTCTTCGCCTCGAACACCTCGTCGATTCCGATCACGAAGCTGGCCCAGGCCTCGAGCCGGCCGGAGATGGTGATCGGGATGCACTACTTCAGCCCGGTCAACAAGATGCCGTTGCTGGAGATCATCACCCACAAGGACACCGCGCCGTGGGTGACCGCCACCTGCGTCGAGCTGGGCAAGCGTCAGGGCAAGACGGTCATCGTGGTGAACGACGGCGTCGGTTTCTACACCTCCCGCATCCTCGCTCCGTACATGAATGAGGCCGCGTGGCTCCTGGCGGAAGGCGCCGACGTGGTGGACATCGACAAGGCGCTGGTCGAGTTCGGGTTCCCGGTAGGGCCGATCACCCTGCTCGACGAGGTCGGCATCGACGTCGCAGACAAGGTCGCGAAGATCATGCACGACGCGTTCGGCGAGCGGATGACTTCGCCGGAGGTGCTCAGGAAGATCACCATCGACGGGCGCCAGGGCCGGAAGAACCGGAAGGGCTTCTACCTGTACGACGGCAGGAAGAAGAAGGAGGTCGACGCCACCGTCTACGACCTGCTGCCGCACGGGCGGGAGCGTAAGAAGCTCGACCGCCACGACATCGCCGAACGCTGCTCACTGCAGTTCGTGAACGAGGCGATCCGCTGCCTGGGCGAGGGCGTCCTCCGCAGCCCCCGCGACGGCGACATCGGCGCGATCTTCGGGCTCGGCTTCCCCGCGTTCCTCGGCGGTCCCTTCCGTTACGCGGACGCACTGGGGCCGGCGAAGCTGCTGTCGCGGATGGAGCACTGGCAACAGAAGCTGGGCAAGCGCTTCGAGCCCGCGCCCTACTTGCGCGAGGTCGTTCGCGCCAGCCGTCGCTTCTACGAGAGCTGAACGCGTCGGCGGCTCTACTGGAACCGACCGCCGACACTGAGCATGCCCGTGAGAAAGCCGCCCCCCGGGCTTTCCCCCGGAGTTGCGTTCGCGGCGAACTCCTCGCCAAAGAGCCACTCGTACTGGAGCCGGGCGCCGGCGAAAACCGCCTGGGACTCGACCTCGACGCCCGCCGCGATGGGGATTTCGGTGACCCAGTCGGTCTGGTAGAGCGGCTCCGCCTGGTCCGACGGGTTCATGTACGAGACGCCGACGCCCAGCCCTCCGAAGGGCCGGAGAACAGTCGGGTTCGGCACGTACATCTTCGCCATCACGTCTGCGCCATGTCGCCAGAGTGCGGAGCCGTCGGGGACGCGATCATCCTGGAACGGGAGACGGCTGCCGACGTAACCGCCCTCCAGTCCGACGCCCTCGGTGATCCGGGTGCCCGCGGTGGCGCTCCAGATCGAGCCCAACCCCAGGTTGTTGCTGATGCCGCCAACGGCCGTGCCCGCACCGCCGAACACCTGCACGTCGATCTCCTGCTCATCCGGCGGGATCTGCCTGAAGTACTCCCGTTGCCCGAGCTCGGTCGCCTGAATCTGTGCGAACGCGGGCGCAGCCAGGCCGACCCCGAGCGCCAGGGCAGGGAAAACAAGTCGCCTTCTCATGTCCCATCCTCCTCCACACGTGTTGACCACGCGACTGCGCCAATGTTGGTCACAGTCTCGGCCGTGGCCACGGGGCAGGGGAGAAGGGCGCTGCCAGGACGACAGCTGCGCTCACTCCGAGGCCGGTTTCTTCGCGGGCTCCTTCTGGGCGGGAGGCTTCGCCGGCTTGCCAGAGGGCTTCTCTGCGGTCGCAGGCGCCTCGCAGCTCACGGTCTTCTTCGCCGGATGGCAGTGTCGAAGTCCCCATTGGTGATGGCACCCGCACGCGTCGGTCCGTTTAGAGCTGTGTGCCCACACGGGCGTCGTGCCCACGAAACCTGCCAGCACCAACGCGACGACCCACCTCTGCATCCGCCATCCTCCTGCTGGGCGAATGCGTGGCCACCCGCCGGGGTACGTCGCAACCGAAACCGTCGGCCACGCGATGATTCGTCCCAGGACGATCTGCGGGCTGCCCGAAGTCGAACACCCGAAGTGATCCGGCATCGCAGTGATCTGCGGGTGCTCAGGAATGAGGTGGTATGGAGCGTCGTTTTCGGCCTGGAGGCTGCATGGAGGGTCTGCAACAGGTGATCCTTTTGATGGAGGGGGCTGGCGCGTCAGGCGACGGGCTCCAGGCGCTGCTTGCGCGTGACGGCCGCCGCGTCACCGTCGTACGCGACAGCTCCGAGTTGGTGCTTCGCGCAGGCCGTTCGGAGATCGGGGCGGTGATCCTCGATCTCGAAGGCTTCACGACGGATGGGCTCGATCTGCTGCGCCGGGTCCGCGAAACCTCTCCCAGGAAATGGCTGCCGGTGCTGGTCCTCGACCCCACCGGCGACCGCGACCGCCGGCTCAAAGCGCTGGAGCTTGGAGCGGCCGACGTGCTGCCCAGGCCCGTGGACACCGACGAGCTGCTCGTACGGCTCGACCGGGCCCTGGAGGTGAGCGATCGCTTCGAAGCGCTGCAGCACGAAGCCGAGCATCTCCACACCCTGTCGGTCACCGACGGCCTCACCCGTACCTACAACCATCGCTTCTTCCAGGAGCGGTTGAGGGAGGAGTTCCGGCGGGCGCAGCGCTACGACGCCCCGCTCTCCCTGATGCTGCTCGACCTGGACCACTTCAAGGACGTGAACGACCGCTTCGGGCACGTGGTCGGAGACGAGGTGCTCCGCGACGCGGCGGATGCGATCCGCGTCTCCGTCCGGGATACCGATCTTCTCGCTCGCTATGGCGGAGAGGAGTTCGCGGTCCTGCTGCCCAATACCCATCTCGCCGGAGCCCTCACCGTCGCCGAACGCGTCTGGCGGGGCATCGGCGCAGTGGCGGCGGGTCCGGCCCGCGAGCTGCGCATCACCGCCAGCATCGGCCTCTCGACGTTCCCCGGCCGGTCGGTGATCTCACCCGAGCAGCTCCTGCGCAGTGCCGACGAGGCCCTCTACCGGGCCAAGCACGAAGGGCGGAACAAGATCTGCCTGTATCCTCAGGTGTCCTTCTTCGCTGAGCCTTCGACCGGATGAGCGCCGACTCGCTGGGTCACTTTTGACCCGTGAAATGTCGCGTAGGTAGCATTCGACCCTGCGTGGTCGGCTGACCCAGGGAGAAAACCGACCCGTTTTCGCGGACTTGCAAGTTGCCGCCATTGGCCGTGGCTTTGCAGACCCGTGACAGCGATTCGGTCATGGAAGCGGTCACGGCACCCGATCCAGAGAGAGGCAGGCTTCTCCTCGTCGATGACGAGGAGAACATCTTGCGTTCCATCCGGCGCGTTTTGCGCCGGGGGAACTGGGAGGTCGAGACCGCTCCCGACGGAGAGCGCGGCATCCAGAAGGTGCGGCAGTTCCGCCCCCATGTGGTCATCTCCGACTTCCGGATGCCGGGGATGAACGGGGTGGAGTTCCTCGCCCGGGTGAAGACCGAGTCCCCGCAGACCCAGCGGATCATGCTGACCGGGCAGGCCGACCAGCACGCAGTCGAGGAGGCGATCAACCAGTCGGAGATCTTCCGGTTCGTGTCGAAGCCCTGGGACGACGCGCAGCTCGTCCTGGCAGTCCGCTCTGCGTTCGAGCAGGTCCAGCTCCTGGCGGACAACGAGCGGCTGCACCGGTTGACCCAGTGCCAGAACGAGGAGCTGAAGCAGCTCAACCATGATCTGGAGGAGCGCGTCGCGCAGCGCACCCGGCTGCTGTCGAGCGCCAAGCGCGAGTGGGAGAAGAGCTTCGACTCCATCGACGACCCGCTGGCGATCATCCGCATGGACACGTTCGAGGTGGCCCGGGCGAACGTCGCCTATGCGCGGATGGCGAACCTGCCCGTCCATGAGATGGGCGAGAAGATCTGCCACCGGATCCTGTTCGGCCGCGACACGCCGTGTGAAACGTGCCCGCTGAATGCTGCGATGCGCTCGGGGCAGGAGCTTCGCACCGAGCTGACGCTCGCGGGGCGGACCTGGGTGGTGGCGGTGTATCCGATGGTCGAGGACGGCCTGGCGGTCTGCTCCTACCGTGATGTCACCGAGGAGCGGGAGATCACCCGCCGGATGCTCGAGGCGGAGAAGATGGTCGCGGTCGGCCAGCTCGCCGGGGGGGTGGCCCACGAGATCAACAACCCGCTCGGCGGGATCCTCGCGTTCGCGCAGCTCATGACGCGGGACGCCGGGCGCAGCCCGCAGGATCTCGAAGCGCTGTCGTTGATCGAGGAGAGCGCCCTCCGCTGCAAGAGGATCGTGGAGAGCCTGCTGCGGATCTCGCGGCGCAGTCACCAGGATGATCGGCGCCTGCTCGACCTGTCCCGGTGCATCGAGGACGCGGCGGTGCTGTTCCAGGCCCGGCTGAAGGGAGCGCCCCACGCGAAGCTGCAGCTGCAGCTCGCCGCAGGACTGCCGCCGGTCTGCGCGGATGCGGGGCAGCTCGGGCAGGTGCTGCTCAACCTGCTGACCAACGGGCTTCAGGCGCTTCCGGAAGAGCGGGGAACCCTGACGGTCGAAACCGCGCCGGCGGATGGCGGCTGCGTGTTCCGGGTGACCGACTCAGGAATGGGGATGGACGCGCCGACCCGGGGACGGATCTTCGATCCGCTCTTCACCACCAAACCGCCCGGCGTAGGCACCGGGCTGGGCCTGTCGATCGCCTACCGCATCGTCCAGGAACACGGCGGAACGATCACCGTCGATTCCGAGCCTGGGAGGGGCTCGACCTTCACCATCTTCATCCCGGCAGCGCCGGACGTCGTGCGTTGAGAGGTTTCATCATGGAAGCAATACAGCGAAAGCCGAAGGTCCTGGTTGTGGATGACGACAAGATCGTCCTGCGCGCGGTCAGCGAGATCCTCTCTCGCGAAGGCTACGTCGTGGTGCCGGTCGACGACGCGGTCGAGGGCCTCGCCGCCGCCCGCGACCCGTCGGTCGACGTCTGCGTGCTCGACATCAAGATGCCGAACCTGTCCGGCATGGACCTTCTCAAGGCGATCAAGAAGGATCGGCCGGAGGTCGAGGTGGTGATGATGACCGCCTTCGCCACGGTGGAGACGGCGGTGCAGGCGGTAAAGGCGGGCGCCTACGACTATCTGACCAAGCCGTTCGAGAACATCGACGAGGTCAGCCTCACCGTTGGGAAGGCCGCCGAGCGGAAGTCGCTGCGCGACCGCACCCGCGTGCTGGAGGAGGCGCTCACTGCGAAGACCCAGTTCGAGGATCTGATCGGCCAGTCCTCCCAGATGCGCGCGGTGTTCAAGCTGGTGGACACCGTGAGCCACTCCACCGCGACCGCGCTGATCGAGGGCGAGAGCGGCACCGGCAAGGAGCTGGTGGCGCGGGCGATCCACTTCCGCAGCGCCCGCCGGGACAAGCCGTTCGTGGCGGTGAACTGCTCGGCGCTGACCGACACGCTGCTGGAGAGCGAGCTCTTCGGCCACGTGAAGGGGGCGTTCACCGGCGCGACGGGCAACAAGAAGGGCCTGTTCGAGGCGGCGGACGGCGGCACGATCTTCCTCGACGAGATCGGAGACATCCCTCCGGCCACCCAGGTGCGCTTGCTTCGCGTCCTCCAGGAGGGCGAGGTGAAGCGGGTCGGCGCGAACGAGACCACGAAGGTGGACGTCCGGGTGATCGCCGCGACCAACGTGAACCTCGTCCGGGCGAGGGAGGAGGGTCGGTTCCGCGAGGATCTCTACTACCGGCTGAACGTGATCTCGATCCAGCTCCCGCCCCTGAGGGATCGGCCTTCCGACGTGCCGCTGCTCGCGCACCATTTCCTGAAGCTGTACGCGCAGAAGACCGGCAAGGAGGTGTTCGGCATCTCCCCGCAGGCGATGGAGGCGCTGACCTGCAACCGCTGGGCAGGCAACGTGCGCGAGCTCGAGAACGTGATCGAGCGGGCGGTGGTGCTCACGCCGAACAAGGAGATCGACCTCGAGGACCTCCCGGCCTCGTTCCGCGAGGTCTCGCAGGGCTCGGGCGAGGTCGAGGTCGCCAGCCTCTCGCACCTGCCCTACGCCGAGGCCAAGCGCCTGTCGATGCGCGCTTTCGAGCGCCGCTACCTCTCGGCGTTGCTGGAGCGGCACTCGAACAACATCTCGTCGGCGGCGCGGGCGGCGGGAGTGGACCGCTCCAACTTCCGTCGCCTGCTCAAGCAGTACGAGGTGGGCGGCCGCTCGCTGAAGTCGGGCGGCAACGGCAAGGCGCGCCTGATCGCCTGAGGCGCGGTTCAGCCTTCTTCGCCGGGCTCCCGGGGCGGACGCTGTGCTGCGATCCGCCGCGAGAGCTCGGCTTCGAAGCCGTTCGTCGTCGGCTGGTAGAACCGCATGCCGCGGAGCTCTTCGGGCAGGTAGTTCTCCGGGACGTAGTTGCCCTCGAAGTTGTGCGGGTACTTGTAGCCGCCGCCGTAGCCCATCGACTTCATCAGCTTCGTGGGGGCGTTCCTCAGGTGCAGCGGCACCGCGAGCGGCCCCCGCTCGGTGACCGCCGCGCGGGCGTTGGCGTACGCGGTGATGACCGCGTTCGACTTGGGCGCCAGCGCCAGATAGGTGACGGCCTGGGTCATCGGGAGCGTGCCCTCCGGGAGGCCCATGAGCTGGAAGGCCTGCAGCGCCGAGGTAGCGATCACGAGCGCCTGCGGATCCGCGTTGCCGATGTCCTCGGAGGCGAAGATCACCATCCGGCGGAGGACGAAGATGGGGTCCTCGCCGGCCTCCAGCATGCGCGTCATCCAGTAGAGCGCCGCGTCGGGGTCCGAGCCGCGCATCGATTTGATGAACGCGGAGACCACG
>JBAWAM010000673.1:0-17065 GCA_049589315.1 Myxococcaceae bacterium | reverse complement strand
GCGCAGAACGTCATCGCCCGCCCGCAAGCAGCCGGACCGTCGCGCTCTGTCACCGGCCCGGCCGACCTGAACGCGTGGCGCGCGGCGATCGAAGGTGTGCGCGCGAAATCTCCCCGCCATGCGCGCTCCCTGGCGTTCGGGCGCCTGATCCGCATCGGCGCAGGCGAGGTCGTGCTCGCCTTCTCCAAAGACGCGGACTTCCACCGAACGACCGTGGCCGGAAACGGGCGAGCGCTGGTCGAAGAGGTGCTGACGCAGCAGTTCGGCACCCCTACCCGCCTGGTGGTCGACCAGAACGCAGCAGACAGCGCGCCGCTCAGCATCGCGGAGGAGGAGGCGCGCGACCGCGCCGCCCACGAGCGGAACGTCGAGTCGCGGGTGCGCCACCACGAAGTGACCCAGTCGGTGCTCCGGATACTCGGCGGAGAGCTCGAGCACATCCAGGTCCTGGAGCGCGAGCGGCCAGGCGTGCCGGACACCGACCCGGCTGACGAGAACGCCTGACAAGTCCGGGGCGCGGGATTAGGTTCCGCCCCCATTCACGAGAGGGAGCGCAATGCCCGGAGTCGATCTCAACTACTTCATCCGCCAGGCGAACAAGCTGACCGAGAAGATCGAGCAGCGGAAGAAGGAGTTGGCGGAGGAGACTGTGGAAGGCAAGGCCGGTGACGGCCTGGTCGTCGCGGTCGCGAATGGCGTCCAGGAAGTCCGGTCGATCAAGATTGACCCGAAGGCGATCGACCCGAACGACGCGTCGATGCTGGAGGACCTGGTGATCGCCGCCGTGAACGCCGCGCTCACCCAGAGCCGCGATCACATGCAGCGGGAGCTCGCCAAGGTCTCCGGCGGCATCAAGATCCCCGGCATCACCTGATCCAGAATGACTCCCGATCCGCTCAACCGGCTCGTCGCCCAGCTCGCGAAGCTCCCCGGCATCGGGGAGAAGACGGCGCAGCGGCTCGCGTTCCACATCCTCCGGGCGCCTGCGGAGTACGCGCAGGATCTCTCCACCGCCATCCGTGAGGTGGTGGAGAAGGTCCGCCTGTGCAGTCGTTGCTTCTCGCTGACCGACCAGGAGCTCTGCGGCTTCTGCCAGGACCAGCGCCGCGACGAGCGGATCGTGTGCGTGGTCGAGGGTCTCTCCGATCTGATGGCGATCGAGCGCACGCGCGAGTTCAAGGGGCGCTACCACGTCCTCCACGGCGTGCTCTCACCGCTCGAGGGCGTGGGTCCGGATCAACTCCGGATCAAGGAACTGCTGACGCGACTGCAGGGTGGGCAGATCGAAGAGGTCATCGTCGCCACCAACCCCGACGTCGAAGGCGAGGCGACCGCGCTGTACCTCACGCGGCTCCTCAAGCCGATGGGCATCCGCGTGACCCGGATCGCCCAGGGCGTGCCCATGGGCGGAGATCTGGAGTACGCCGATCAGGCAACGCTCGCCCGTGCGCTGTCCGCGCGCCGGGAGCTCTGATCTACTCGGGCGTGGTGTACTCGAAGGGGGCCGTGAGGGCGATCGGCCCGTCGACGTGCGCAGGGAACTTCAACTTCGCCACCACGTCCGCCAGGCAGCGTCCGACCTTCGTTCCGGCGAAAGGGGCGTTGACCTGGATCCCGGACACGCGGCCACTCGGTTCGATCGAAAACTGGACGTGGAGCTGCCCCTTCTTCGACGGGAGCTCCGCCCGATTCGCCACGAAGCACCGCTCCGTCCGGGCACGCGAGCGACCCAACACGGCGTGGACCTCGGTGGTTGTGAGCTTGACGGGCTTGCGCTTCGCCGTCGCCGTCCGGACCCGGGGCTTCTGGACTTCAGGCGTCGGCTCTTCAGGCCCGGCATCCGGCGCTCCTGCTGCCACCGCGGGCTGAACCACGCCTGCGTCCGTCGCCGGAGCCACCGCCACACCTGCGTCGCGCGCCGCGGGCGGACCCACGGGGTCCTTCGAGAGCTGCGTCCACGCAAATGCGCCGCCCCCAGCCACTGCAGCCACACCGAGGAGCATCAGCGGTACCACCCAGCGCGCGCCCTTCCGCGGCACCACGGTCGAGGGCGTCCCGACCACCTGGGTCCCCGCTTCGGTGTTGGTCGTCGGGGCGGCGACGGTCGCCAGCGCCGGATCGGTGAACCCGCGCGCGACCTGGCCCAGGTCGATGAGGGTCTTGAGCCGCTTGACGTTCCTCTTCTGGAAGACCCGCTCTTCCCCGAACAGCGTCCGCATGTACGCGGAGAGCTGCGCTCCACCGGGGTTGGAGGTGGTCGAGGAGAGGTAGCGCTCGATCGCTCGCGCCATCTCTGCCGCGGTCGCGTACCGGTCCTCCGGCTTGAGCGCCATCGCCTTGAGGACGATCTGCTCCACCTCGGTGGGCAGATCCGGGCGAAGCGTACGTGGCTGGGGAAACTCCCCGCCCAGCACCGCGTTGAGGATGGCGAGGTCGTTGTCGCGCGAGAACGGGCGGACGTTGGTCAGCGCCTCGAACAGGCTGACCCCGAGCGAGAAGACGTCCGCGCGACGGTCGACGACATGGCCCCGGGCCTGCTCCGGAGACATGTACATGTACTTGCCCTTCACCACGCCGGCGGTCGTCTGGGCGAGTCGGCTTTCGGCTCGGGCGATGCCGAAATCCAGCACCTTCACCTGCCCCTCGTACGTGACGTGGATGTTCGAGGGGGAGACGTCGCGGTGGACGATGTTGAGCGGCTCTCCCTGCTCGTCGGTCGACTCGTGGGCGTAGTGAAGTCCCTGCGCCGCATCGGCGATAACCCGGAGCGCGAGCTGGATCGGCACGTACTCGCGGCGCCGTCCCGCGGTGCGGAGGATGGTCGAGAAATCCTCCCCCGCGAGGTACTCCATGCAGATGTAGTAGCAGCCCTCCGCCAGCCCGAGCTCGTGGATCTGGACGACGTTCTGGTGCGACAGGCGCGCGGCCAGCCTCGCCTCGTCCCGGAACATCTTCACGAAGTCGGACACCTCGGTGAGGTGCTTGAGCATCCGCTTGATGACGACGTCGCGCTCGAAGCCCTCCGCGCCGACGCTCTTCGCCAGGAAGATCTCCGCCATCCCGCCTTCGGCGAGCTTGCGGATGAGGAAGTACTTGCCGTACCGCTGAACGCGATCGGCATGGTCTGCGCCGGGGGGAACGGCGGGGGGCTGGCTCATCGACCGCTCCGTCGGACACTGCGTACGTAAACCGCGTCTGGCGAATCGGGGCGGACGAGCCGGTAGATGATCAGCCCGCCCTCGGAGGTGATCTCCGCGTCGAACCGGTTCTTCGCGTCGAGCTCCACCGCGCGTCCGTTGACGTACAGCCTCGAGCCCACGGGGGCCACGCCGGAGGTCCGGACGGCGCGCCCGACGCGCTCCCCATTCGCCGGCGCCCGGATCACGAGGCTGGGGACCGAGTTGTCATAGACGAGCTCGAGCTTGTTCATCTTGCCGCCCCGCAGCGCCTCGCCCGTGGCGGACAGCGGGGTCACCGACCAGAGATAGCTGCCTTCGGTCAACACGCCAGCCTCCAGCGGGATCCGGGTCTGCGCCACCGCGCGCTCGGCGATCGGCTTGTCCAGCGCGGACGCGCGGAACACCGCGACCTTGTAGCGGGCGGCCCCCTCCTCCGCGGCGACGGTGAAGGTCACCGCGGGCGGCTTGTCCTGGTAGAAGATCGTCGTCTTCTCCGCGCCGTCCGCCACCTCGTTGCGAAGCCGCTCCAGATCCTTGAGCCGGGGCTCCGGCGCGAACGTCGCGCTGCCTGAATCCACCTTCGCTCCGGTCGCGTCGAGGATCTCCCAGTACAGGGCGCCGCGCCGCGGGAGGTCCACCGCCAGGTTCGGAGCGTGCACGGTTCCCTCGACGAGGACCGATTCGAAGCGCGCGTCCTCGGCGACCCGGACGCGGTAGTCGGCCGCTTCACCGCGCCAGGTGATCAGCCCCCGCTCCACGCCGTCGTGGAAGACGCGAAGGCCTCTTCGGGACGGCAGCGTCAGCTCCGGCGTCCCCTGCCGCGCCAGCTTCACCTCGCTCGCCCTGCCCACGGTGGCGACCTCGCCGGCGCTGATCTCCTGGTCACCGGCTTCTCCCCGTCGAAGCAGCAGATCGCCGGCGATGGCCGAAATCTGAAGCCCGTCCCTCGTCTTCTGCAGGGTGAAGAAGCCCCCCTGGCTCGACTCGAGGATGGAGCCGCTCACGACGACCCGCGACCGCCGATCCGGCGCGAGCTGCATGGCGACTCCGCCCCGCTTGAGCTCGAACCGGCTCTCCTCGAGGTCCTCGGCCCGACCGCTCTTCTCGAACAAGATCTCGCCGCCGTTCTCGATCGTCACCGCGGTCATCGAGCCGTCCAGGTTCATCCGCGACCGGCCTCGCCTCACCCGGATCGCGTCGCCTTCGGCGAGCGACTCTCCGTCGCGTCCGACCTGATTCCAGCTCCGGGCGCCCTTCTTGCGGACCTCCGCAGCGCCGCTCTCCTCGCGAAGGACGACGACGATGGGGTCGAGCATCAGCGACTCACCCTGACGCGCAAGGAACTGGATCTCGCCCACGGTGACGTTCAGCGTGTCGCCCGCCGAGGCCGTCTGGCTGGCGGCCCCTTCGCGCGAGACCAGCTCGATCGTGCCGATCCGCACCTCGACCTTCGCGCTCTCCTGACCGACGTCGATGGCGACCTCGCTCTCGCCCTCCCCGATGCGGGTGAGGCCGAACGGGGTGAGGATCCGGATCGTCACCCGGGCAGCCGAAGCGCCGCCCGGCGCCGACTTCGGCTCGGCCGGAGCGCGCGACAGCACCAGGCCGCGTTGCACGTCGAGCAGCAACCCGGACGCGTCCTCGCGGAACACCAGGCGCGCGTCCGGACCGATTTCGATCACCCGCCCGTCCGGAAAGCGGATCTGGACCTCGGCGTCGGAGGCGGTCTCCACCGCGTCGTTCGCGAACACGGGGTCCTTCGCCGCCGCAGGCCGCCGCTGTCCGTCGCGCTCGAGGGTGACCGCCCCCTTCAGCTCGGAGAGCTCGGCCAGCGCCGTCCGCACGGGCGCGGTGACGCCGGCGTCGCTCCCCGCGGCACCCGAGGTGGGCGTCCGCTCGCACTGACACGCGCCACAGACCGTGGCGATACCGACAGCAGCGGCGAGGAGGATTCGAGAATTCGGGGACATCACCGTCCGGGGTGCAGATCGACGTTGAAGATGGCTTGATCGCCGTCCTTGACGGACACGCGCTTCACCTGGGAACGGTAGCCCGGGGCCGAGATGATGACGCGGTACGCGCCGCCGGGAACGGTGAAGAGGAACGCGCCCTTCTCGTTGGCGCTGGCCTGCTGGCCCAGCTCGGGGAGCTCGAGCTTCGCGCGGATCGGCTGGCCGGCGCGCGTACGAACGAAGCCCGTGATGGTGGCCGGCACCTTCTTCTCGGCCTTCACGAGCAGCACCGGGACCTGGGCCTCGCTGCCCGCGACGACCTGCACGGCCTCCTCGCCTGCCTGATAGCCGGCCGCGTCGATCCGGATGCCCACCGCGCCCGGGGTCATCCCGGCGAAGACGACGCGCCCCTCGGCGTCGGTCGTCTGTTCCGCGTCACCCACCTTCACCACCGCCCCGACGACCGGCGCCTGCGTCTCCTTGTCGAGCACGCTCACGCTCACGCCCCCGACCTTCGGCGCTTCCTTCTGGATCCGGATCTCCACCGGCGTCGTCGTCGACGGCTGGACCTCGGCGCGGACCTCCGACGGCACGTACCCGCCGACGCTCACCTTCGCCAGCACGGGCCCGAGCGGGAGCTCCGGCGCCTCCACGCTGCCGCCGGCAACGGTCGTCAACGCACGCGGCGCCTCGCCGTCGATCGTCAGCGCGATCTCCGCGCCCTCCAGCGGCAGGCCGCTGGCGGCATCGAGCACGAGGAACCGGAGTCCACCGAAACGCGGCCGGTCCGGAGCGTGGGGCACCAGGGCGATCTGGAGGGCAGCGCCGACGCGCGAAAGCTGCTGACTGGAGCTGGCCCCGTCCGCCGCGACGAAGCGGTCGTCCACGTACTGATACTCGAGGCCGATCCGTCCTTCGACCCCGTTCTGGCGATACAACGGCGCGCTCACGCTGGCCCCGGCGGCGAAGCCCCGGGTCGAGGTGGCCTTCGCCCCGCCCGCGTCGACCGCGGAGATTGCCAGCGGATACTCGCCGCGCGCGTCCGCCATGATCCCCAGCGGAAGCTCCAGGGCGATCCGGCTGGCCAGCAACACCGCGTGCCGCTGACCCGCCGCGAACTCCGGCTGCGCCGAGCTCCCGAAGATTGGAAGCTGCGCGAACGCGTAACCCACCTGGCCTTCGAGCAGCAGCGGCCCGAAGGCAATCCGCCCGACGGGCCCGAGCTGCGCGCGGATCAATCCGCCGCCGGTCACCCGATCACCACCGTCGAACAGGGCGAAGCCTTCGCGCTGGACCTGCGCGCCAATCCCGAAGTGCTGGAGCGGAAACCAGTCGGCCGCGACCGCCACGTCGTTCGGGGTCATTCCGTCGTAGGTCAAGCCGGGTCCGAGATCCTGCTGCCCGCCGGTGCGCAGGGACACGCCGTAGCGGAGCTTGAGCGCGGCCTGTGCGTACAGCGAGGACACGCTGGGCGCCGAGCGGACCTCCTGCGTCTGCGCGGCCACCAGGCCGGAGAAGAGGCAAAGCAGGACCGCGAATCGCCCAGCAGCGGGATAGGGATGGGGTCTGCGCAAAGTGGGCGGAATTATAGAGGGAAACGATTTCTTCGTCATATCCCCAACTCACCAGGCGACCTGACGACCTCCGCCGCCCGAGCTCATCGACCCGCTTACGCCTTCTTGCGGGCGGATGTTCCGTTTGCTAAGGAATAGCGGCTTTCCGAATGGTTTAGTAACCCTCCGTTTTCACTTCGGAAAAGCCTGCGGGGCTCGCGCAGCCCGTCCACCGCTGGGGGAGCATCGCGCCGATGGGCACGCAATTGGTGATGTACGAAGAGGAGTTCAGCAAGATCAACGCGGTTTGCGACCGGCTGACCAAGGACGCAAACGCGAAGGTCGTGTTCCTCGTCGACAAGAATGGGCAGTTGATCTCCGCAGCGGGACAGACCCAGAACATCGACACCACCTCGCTGGCCTCCCTCACCGCCGGCAATGTGGCCGCGATGGGGGGCCTGGCGAAGCTGATCGGTGAGAACGAGTTCCCGAACCAGTTCCACGAAGGCGCGCGCGATTCGCTCTATATGACGATCGTCGGCAGCCGGATCGTGCTGGTCGTGATCTTCGACAACCGCACCAGCCTCGGCCTCGTCCGCCTCCGCATCAAGAAGGCGTCCGACGAGCTGACGAAGATCTTCGATTCACTGCTGAAGAAGACCGAGAGCCCGGGAATGGGTTCCCCGTTCGCCGAAATCTCCGACGACGACATCGACAACCTTTTCAGCGAGTGACCGGGAAATCATGTCCTTCATCAATTACTCAAGCCGCGAGATCAACTGCAAGATCGTCTATTACGGCCCCGGTCTCTGCGGGAAAACGACGAATCTTCAGTACATCTACAACAAGACCAACGCGGAGACGAAGGGCAAGCTGATCTCCCTGTCTACCGAGACAGATCGGACGCTCTTCTTCGACTTCCTCCCGCTGTCCCTGGGAGAGATCCGCGGCTTCAAGACCCGCTTCCACCTCTATACGGTGCCGGGCCAGGTCTTCTACGACGCCTCACGAAAGCTGATCCTCAAGGGCGTGGACGGTGTGGTGTTCGTGGCCGACTCGCAGCTGGAGCGCATGGAGGCGAACATCGAGTCGCTGGACAACCTGCGCACCAACCTGGGCGAGCAGGGATACGACCTGAACAAGGTTCCCTTCATCATGCAGTACAACAAGCGGGACCTGCCCAACGCCGTGTCGCTCGAAGAGTTGCACAAGGCGCTGAACTATCGGAATGTTCCAGAGTTCCAGGCCGTGGCGCCGACCGGAGTAGGAGTGTTCGATACGCTCAAGTCGGTGGCGAAGCTCGTGCTGACTGAGCTTCGCAAGGGCAGTTGAGGCCAGTGCGCCCCGGGGGGGCGACTTGCCGTGGCTGCTTTGCTATGAACTGGACAGGTCGAATTCGACGACCCAGAGGTCGCCTTGCGTAACATGTCCAATTCAATGGTCGTGGTGGGTACCTGGGTGCTCCTGGCCTCCGCAGTTGCGGGAGCCCAGGATGCCACCCCCGCGAACCCACCCGCTGCTCCCTCCAACGCCGCGCCGCAGACCGCCGACGAGGCGTTCACCACGCGCGTTAAGACGCTCGAGGAGCAGGTGGTGGATCTGAAGGAGAAGATCTTCCGCACCAAGGCGCGCCTGCTGCTCCTTCAAGAAACGGTGCTCGGCGGGGACCTCTCCCAGGGCGCCCGCGCGGTGCTCTTCCACAAGAACGACATGGGCTCGGCGTACGTGCTCGAATCGGTCGCCTACGCGCTGGATGGCGCGCCGGTGTTCACCAAGGTGGACGTGAACGGCGACCTGAACGAGCGCAACGAGTTCGAGATCTTCAACGGCCGGATCGTTCCCGGCCAGCACCAGATCGCCGTCCGGCTCATCTACCGCGGTCACGGCTACGGGGTCTTCAGCTACCTCGAGGGCTACAAATTCAAGGTGCAGTCCAGCTACACCTTCAACGCGGAGGCCGGGAAGGTCACCACGGTCAAGGTGGTCGGGTTCGAGAAGGGAGGCTTTACCAGCGATCTGAAGGATCGCCCTGCGGTCCGCTACGACATCGAGGTGTCGAAGGACGCAGGCGTGAAGCAGCCCCAGGCGAGCTCCGAGAACAGCCAGTAGATCGGTGAGGCGGACTTGACTCGGGCACGCAAGACCTGGCCGGGACTCCTGGCGGCAGTCGCGCTCGCCGCGTTACCGGCGGGAGCACAGACCGGCGCGAAGAAGAAGCGCCCGACCACCGTCGAGCTCGGCGCGAGCGTCGAGCAGATCGCCGGTCAGGTGAAGAACGCCGAGGACAACCTCCTCCTCGTGGAGACTCAGTACACCCGTCGGGCCGAGCCGAGCCGCGAGGAGATGCTGCTGAAGCGCTTCTCCGACGGTGAGATCCAGTACCTGCTGGGCGACTTCAAGAGCGCCTCGGTGCTCTTCTACGACCTCATCTCGGACGACGTGTTCCGCCAGCACGAACGCTTCGCCGGCGCGCTCTACTACCTGTCCGATTCGCTGTACCAGCAACAGAACTACATCGGCGCGCGCCTCTACCTGCGCGAGCTGCTGGCCTTGCGCTCCCGGCACTACCGCGAGGCGCTGGCGCGGTATCTCGAAATCGCCGGTCGGCTGAACGAGTTCGACGGCATCGAGGGCTACATCCAGCAGGCCCGCAACCTGACCGGAGGCACCCTTCCGCCGGAGCTCGCGTACGTCTACGCAAAGTGGATGTTCAAGCGGACCGATCTGCCAACGGTCGAGCGGCTGCGCCGGACGCGCGACATCTTCTGGCCCATCGCGCAGAACCCCGGGCCCATGCGGCTGCAGGCGGCGTATTTCCTGGCCGTCGCCTCGGTGCAGGAGGGCAAGTACGACGAGGCGATCGAGCAGTTCCGCCGCATCGTCGAGACCCCCTCGGAGGGTCCGAACGACCTCGAGGTGAAGGAGCTGTCGAACCTCTCGCTGGGGCGGGTGCTCTACGAGATCGGCCGCTACGACGAGGCGGTCGACCGCTACCAGGAGATCCGGCGGGACAGCCAGTACTTCGTGGATTCGCTCTACGAGATCGCCTGGACCCAGGTGCGCAAGGGCGAATACGAGAAGGCGCGCAACGCGACGGACCTCCTGCTGCTGGTCGCGCCCGAGTCGACCGTCGCCCCGGAGGCGAAGATCCTCCAGGGGCACCTGCTGCTGAAGCTGCAGAAGTACGAAGAGGCCACGGACACGTACAACGGCGTGATCAACACCTACGCGCCGGTGCGCGACGAAATCGACGCGCTGCTCACGGTGAACAAGGACCCGGTGGCGTACTTCGACAACCTGCTCGCCCGGAACGATCGCCAGCTCGACGTGTCCCAGCTGCTTCCGCCGGTGGCCCTCAAGTGGGCGACCACCCAGCGGGAGGTCGCGGACGCGGTCCGGATCGTGGACGACCTGGAGACGGGCCGCCGCGGGGTGGGCGAAGCCAACGACATCGCTGCCCGCATCCTGAAGGGCCTGGAGGAGCGCGGACTGGAGACCTTCCCCGAGCTGCAGGAGGGCTACATTCGCGCGGACGCGGTCGACACCGCCCTCACCCGCGCCGAGGAGTCGCTGGTCCGCCTCGAAGGCGAGCTGGTGGGCGACCTGCTCTCCGCCGAACAGCAGGCCGAACTCGAGCGGATCTGGGCAGACAAGGCGGAGCTGGAGAAGCGCTTCTCCGCGCTCCCCAAGACCCAGGCCGAGGTGGAGGCGCGGCGTCAGCGGCTCAAGGACAAGGTCCTGGAGATCGACCGCGAGGCGTTCAAGCTCGGCTACGAGATCCAGAGCCTGTACGCGGTGGTCCAGGCGATCGACAAATGGATCGTCGACACCCGCGCCCAGCGCAGCAACACCCCCGAGGACGAGCGGGCGTTCCAGGCGAAGGTCCAGGCGGAGCTGAACGAACTCGTCGCGCTGGAGAAGAGCCTGGAGGAGGTGCGCAAGCAGCTCCAGGATCAGCGCGACACGGTCGCGGCCTCGATCGGCGGAGAGGACGTGATCCGCACGAAGTACGGCGAGATCCTGGCGCGCGAGCACGAGCTGATGGCGCAGGTCGAGTCGAGGGTCGGCGGGGACGCCACCCGGGTGATGACGCGGGCGCACGAGCTGCGCACCCGGATTGCCGAAGTGCGGCAGCGGGTGACCTCTTCGAAGGGCGTCATTCGCGATCAGGTCCGCCGTCGCGGCGAGGACATCAAGGAGAAGGTCCTCGCGGAGCAGCGGCTGCTTCAGGGTTACGACGGGGACGTGAGCGCCGTGTCCGGCGAGGCGCGCAACCTCGTCGGCCGCATCGCCTTCGACAGCTTCCAGCGCGTGCGGCAGCAGTTCTACGACCTGGTGCTGAAGGCCGACGTGGGCGTCGTCGACGTCTCCTTCACCCGGAAGCAGGACAGGACGTCGAAGATCCAGGACCTTTCGCAGAAGAAGGACCGCGAGCTCCAGGCGCTGGACGCCGAGTTCAAGGAAGTTCTCAAGGACGTGGACTAGATGGGACGGCGCTTCGTACTCATCGCGCTGCTCAGCGCGGCCCCGGTCTTCGGACAGGCAGCGGTCGACCCCGCTGCCACCGGACAGGCCACTCCCGCGGCAAAGGCGTCCTCCCGCTACCTCGAGGGCATGGGACGCACGCCCGGGGAGCAGGGCCTGTACGAGGAGATCTCGCGCGCCATCGAAGCCTACGAGGAGGAGTCGCGCGATTTCCGGCGCGAGGTCCAGCTCCTCGTGGAGAAGAAGTACGAGGAGAAGCGCAACGCGCTGGCGCAGAGCTACGAGCTGGCGATCCGCGACCTCGAGGTGATGGAGCGCAAGGAGCGTCTCGATGCGATTGCGCAGTTCGAGGAGTTCCTCCGCCGTTATCCGAACGATCCCAAGTACACGCCGGACGTGATGTTCCGCCTCGGTGAGCTCTACTACGAGCGGTCGAGCGACGATCACATGCTGGCGATGCGCGAGTACGAGCAGCGCCTGCGCGCGACCGATCCGGCCGCAGAAGAGGCCCCGCCGCCGGAGCCGGTGCCGGAGTACTCGAAGTCGATCGAACTCTACCGGAAGCTCATCGCGCAGTTCCCCTCCTACAAGCTCAACGACGCGTCGTGGTACCTGCTGGGCTACTGCCTCGAGAAGCAGAACCAGTTCGAGGAGGGCCGGGCCGCGTATCAGGAGCTGATCGCCCGCTACCCGAAGTCGAAGTTCACCACCGAGGCGTGGGTGCGCATCGGCGAGTACTACTTCGACGCCTACGACGACCCGAACTCGCTTTCGAAGGCGGCGAACGCGTACGAGCACGCGGTCCAGGACAAGGACCATCCGCTCTACGACAAGGCTCTCTACAAGCTCGGGTGGACGTACTACCGCATGGATCGGTACGACGACTCCGTCGGCCGGTTCCTCGCGTTGATCGACTTCTACGAGGAGAAGGCGCGCGAGCGCGGTGACGAGCAGGTCGGCGGCGATCTCCGCAACGAAGCGTTGCAATACACGGCGATCAGCTTCTCCGACGACAACTGGGGCTCGCTGGCGAAGGCGCAGGAGACTTTCCAGCGCATGGGTGGGCGCCCGTACGAGGCGGAGATCTACCGCCGGATGGGCGACGTGTACTTCGACCAGACCCGCCACCCCGAGGCGATCGAGGCCTACCGGCTGGTGCTGGCGAAGGACCCGCTGGCGGTGGATGCCCCGAAGATCCAGCAGCGGATCGTCCAGGCCTACGACCGCGACCGGAAGCTGGCGGACTCCTTCCGCGAAGCGGAGAAGCTCTCGCAGATGTTCAAGCCGGGGTCCCCCTGGCACGAGAAGCACAAGCGCGATCCGGACGTGATCGCCTCCGCGGAGGAGCTCGCGGAGAAGAGCCTGTATTCGACGGCGGTGTACCACCACCAGCAGGCGCTCGTTTACAAGCAGGAGGGGAAGTTCCAGGAGGCCAAGGACGCCTTCGAGGTCGCCGCGCGGGCCTACAAGAGCTACCTGGAGCAGTTCCCGCGGGCCAAGAGCGCCTACGAGATGCAGTTCTACCTGGCCGAGTGTCAGTACAACTCGTTCCAGTTCGCCGAAGCGGCGAAGAACTACGAGGTGGTGCGGGACTCGTCGGCGGACAACCGCTACCTCGCGGACGCGGCGTTCGCGGCGGTGCTCTCGTACCAGAAGCAGCTCGAGCTCGAGGTGAAGCAGGGCCGCATCCCGGATCTGAAGCCGCTCAAGTCGAGCGAGCGCCCGGAGAACGCGGCGCTCGCGCCCACCCCGCTGGTTGAGCTGGAGCAGCGGCTGGTCGCCGCGTCGGATGCGTGGGTGAAGCGCTTCCCGAAGGACGACCGCTCCCCCGGCATCGCCTACACGGCCGCCGAGCTCTATTTCACCCACGACGACTTCCCCGAGGCGCGTCGCCGCTTCGAGGAGATCGTCAAGGCGTACCCGAAGCACGAGGTGGCGCAGTACGCGACCAACCTCATCGTGGAGAGCTTCCTCGTCACGAAGGACTGGAAGAGCGTCGAGGAGGTCTCCGCGCGGCTGGCCTCCAACAAGGACGTCATCGATCCCCAGTCGGACCTGTACAAGGACCTCGTGAAGTTCAAGCTGGCCGGCCGGTTCAAGCTCGCCGATCAGCTGATGGAGAAGGGCGACTACGAGGCCGCGGCGGCGAAGTACATCGAGCTGGTCGACGAGGAGCCGCAGCACGAGTTCGCCGACAAGGCGCTGAACAACGCCGCGGTGGCCTACGAGAAGACCCACCGCTTCGAGTCCGCGCTGAAGCTGTACGAGCGGATCTTCCGCGAGTACCCGAAATCCACCCTGGCCGACGCCGCCCTCTTCCGGGTCGCCTACAACGCCCAGAATTCGTACGACTTCGACAAGGCCGTCTCCAGCTACACCCGGCTGGTGAACGAGTACCCGGCGTCGAAGGACCGCGAGGCGGCGCTGTTCAACTCGGCGCGCCTGCTCGAAGGCCTGCAGCGGTATGATGAGGCCGCGGCCGCCTTCCTGCGCTACGCCGACCTCTTCCCCAATGTCGAGGACGCGCCGAAGAACCAGTTCCGGGCCGCGCTGATCTACGAGAAGCAGGAGGACTGGAAGAAACAGCTCCGCGCGCTCGACGAGTTCGTGCGCACGTTCTCGAAGAACGCCTCGCAGGTGGAGCTGGTCGTCGACGCCCGCCGGCGCATGGGCGACGCGCACCAGAAGCTGGGCGACGAGCGTGAGGCGAAGAAGGCCTGGGACGCCTGCGGCGACGAGTTCGACAAGCGCGGCCTCAAGCCCGAGCAGCACCAGCTCGCCGCGGCATCTGCAGCGCAGTGCCGGTTCCAGCTCGCCGAGTACGAGTTCGAGGCGTTCGACAAGTTGAAGATCGGCGGCAAGGGCAAGGCGCTGGAACGATCCTTCGTGGCCAAGCGTCAAGGGGTCGTGAAGGTGAACGAGGCCTACGCCGAGGTGTTCAAGTACAAGAACCTGGAGTGGACCCTGGCCGCGCTGTACCGCCGGGGCTACGCGCTGGAGCGGTTTGCCCAGACCATCATCGACACGCCGGTGCCTTCGGACGTGAAACGGCTCGGCGACGAGGCGGTCATCGCCTACCAGGACATGCTCGCGCAGCAGACCATCGCCCTCGAGGAGAAGGCGGTGGAGAGCTACGTCGCCACCCTGGGCGAGGCGCGCAAGAACCGCATCTCGAACGAGTGGACGAAGAAGACGCTCGAGTCGCTCAACCGCTTCCGGCCGAAGGAGTATCCGGTCCTCAAGGAGCCCAAGCAGATGTTCGCCACCGAGGCGGCGTATCCCGAGGGCCTGGTGGGCAGCATTGCCGGACCGGACGCGGCTGCACCGTCGATCAACAGGCTTGGCGGAGGCGAAAAGTGAGCACGTCGAAGGGGAAAGCGGTGTGGCGCGCGTGCGCCCTGACCGGGCTTCTCGCCGCGGCGTGCACCACCACGCCGGATCGCGGGATCAGCCCGGATCACACCCCGGACATCCCGGAGGGCGCGAACCCCGCGGTCCAGCAGGTCGGGGCCGAGACGCCGGAGGTGTACCAGCCCGGCGACGTGCAGGTGGTGAAGACCCATCCCGCGCCCGGCTCGGAGGTCACCGCGGTGGAGCAGCCGCGCTCCGCCCCCGTCGATTCCGCGGCGCGGGAGGCTTTCGAGCGCGGCGTGGCGGCTTCGCGCGCGGGGAATCTGACCGCGGCGGAGGCCGAGCTGAAGGCGGCGATCGACCGCGACGGGACGCTCGCCTATGCGTGGACGAACCTCGGGGTGGTGTACGAGCGCAGGGGCGACACGTCCGCGGCCCAGAGCGCGTATCAGAAGGCGCTGGAGATCGAGCCGGACCAGGAGATGGCGTGGGACTACCTCACGCGCCTGAGGTGCCGGACCGGCAAGGCCTCCGACGTGGAAGCCCGACTGCGCATGCGGATCGCGGCGAGCCCGGCGGCGATCGGCCCGCGGACGGCGCTGGTCTACGCGCTGATCCATCAGAAGAAATACGAGACCGCGGCGAACGAGGCGAAGAAGGTCCTCAAAGCCGACGAGCGCAACGTCCGGGCGATGCAGCTCCTCGCACAGGTCTACTTCCGCGAGAAGAAGTTCGAACTGGCGAAGATGGTGCTGGAGAACGCGAAGAACATCGCCCCGCACGATCCCGCCACCTGGCACGAGCTGGGACTGGTGCACCTGGCGCTCGAGTCGAAGCCGCAGGCGATGGAGGCCTTCCGGCAGGCCACGGCGCTCCAGCCTGACTTCGCCGAGGCGAACAACAACTACGGCGCCCTCCTCAACGAGGCCCAGGACTACCAGACCGCGGTGAGGGTGCTGGAGGCCGCGGTCGCGGCAGCGCCCGAGTTCGCGGCGGCCCGGCTCAACCTGGGCAACGCGTACCGGGGCAAGGGGGACTTCAAGAAGGCGATCGCCGAGTACCAGCAGGTCCTCCGGCTCCGCCCCGACTGGGTGGAAACCTACTACAACCTCGCCATCCTCCACCTCGACTCCGAGCTCCCCGACCTGGAGACCATCCCCCGGCTCAAGCAGGCGATCAGCCTGTTCGAGAGCTACCGGAGCAAGGGCGGAAAGGACGCGCGCGTCGAGCAGTACGTGAAGGACGCGAGCAAGGGGATCGAGAAGGAGGTGCGTCGCCTCGAGCGGTTGGAGAAGGACAAGCTCCGCAAGGCCGAGGAGCAGGCCCGGAAGAAAACCACCGTGCCGGCGTCGAAGCTGGGCGGGGACGAGCCGGCCCAGGTCGTGCCCGCACAAAGTTCTCCCGGGTCGAGTAAGCTCGGCGAAGACGATAAGTAGAGGATGCGATGATCGCGACCATCACCCTCACAGCCGCCCTGTCCCTCGCCTCACCCGACCTGGGGGAGCCGCGACCGGGCGCCATTGCGCAGAGCAATGACAAGGGCGCGAAGAAGAAGGTGATCCGGCTCGACGCGATCACCGTCGAGGGGCGTATCCAGAAGCCCCAGGCCTTCTACATCCTCCAGCGTTCGAACCTGAATTTCGAGGAGCTCAACCGGACCGAGAGCTTCCTCCCCAAGGTGGAGAAGAGCGTCGAGAAAGCGCCGTTCTAGGAAAATCAATGGCTTCCACCCCCTCCAGCAAGATCCTGCGTGTCGGCGTCATCCAGGCCGGCAAGATCATCGAGGAGCGTCACCTCAAGCGCCGAGAGGACGTCACCATCGGTCAGGACGCGAAGAACACCATCGTCGTCCCCGCCTCGAACTTGCCGTCGACGTTCCACGCCTTCGAATACAAGGCCAACCAGTACTCGCTGGTGTTCACCGAGCAGATGGAGGGGCGAGTCCGCCTGGGTGATTCGGACGTCGACTTCGCCAGCCTCAAGAGCCAGGGCCTGGCGAAGAAGCGCGGTGACGTCTACGTCTACCCGCTGTCCGAGGCAGCCCGGGGGAAGATCACGCTCGGCGAGATCACCCTGCTCTTCCAGTTCGTCACCCCGCCGCCCGAGCCGCCGAAGGCCGAGCTCCCGCCGATGGTGAAGGGCTCGTTCATCGCCTCGATGGACCGGGTCTTCCTGGGCATCCTCGCAGCGTCGCTGGTCCTGCACTTCTCCGGCGCGACCTGCATGCTGCTCCGCCCGATGCCAGTGGAGCGCGAGCTGTCGCTCGACGAGCTCCCGGATCGCTTCGCCAAGCTGCTGGTGCCGCCGAAGATCGAGCAGCCCAAGCCGGTCGAGGTCGCGACCACCGGTGACGAGAAGAAGGACGACAAGAAGACCGACGAGAAGAAGTCGGACACCGGAGAGGCGAAGGCCGACAAGCCGGCGCCCGGCCCCACGAACCGGGCAGAGGTCGAGAAGCGGGTCGCCAGGTCGGGCCTCCTCAAGATCCTCGGCGGCGCGGGCACAGGCAGCGGCGGAGCGCTCCAGGACGTGCTCGGAGCCGGCA
>JBAWAM010000672.1:0-15868 GCA_049589315.1 Myxococcaceae bacterium | reverse complement strand
CGCCACCGAGTTCGAGGAGGTGGTGAAGGAGAACATCTCGCTGAAGGAGGAGCAGAAGCGGCTCCTCTCGCGCATCGAGCAGTACCAGGAGCGCGAGCGCACGCTGCAGGAGACGATGGTCACTGCCCAGCGCATCAGCGAGGACGTGAAGTCCGCCGCGAAGAAGGAGGCGGAGATCATCCTCGCGGACGCGGAGCACCAGGCCGAGAAGATCGTCCAGGGCGCGCACCAGAAGCTCGTCCAGGTCATCGAGGACATCAACGAGCTCAAGCGCCAGCGCGTGCAGTTCGAGTCCCAGGTCCGATCGGTCATCGACGCGCACGCCAAGTTGCTGGACACCTTCGGCCCCACCGCCAACGAGCGCGAGCGGATCGAGGACAACGTCGAGTTCCTCGCCCGCAAGAAGGCCAGCGCCGAGTAGCCCCTCCATGGCTCCCCCCTGGCTCACTGCGGTCGCGGGTGGTGTCGAGCTCGCGGTGCTGGTCCAGCCCCGTGCCTCGCGGTCGCGCGTCGTGGGCGAGCACGACGGCATGTTGAAGATCCAGCTCGCGGCCCCACCGGTCGACGGTGAAGCGAACTCCGAGCTGGTCGCGCTGCTCGCTCGCCTGCTCGGCGTCCCCAAACGACTGGTGACGCTGGTGTCGGGGGAGACGTCCCGGCGAAAACGCGTCCGGGTAGCAGGGGTTGAGCCGACCGCTGCCGAGGCTGTTATGAATGCGGGCAAGTGATCCGCTCGACAGTCGCTTTCCTGCTGATGCTCGCGTGGTTCGCCACGCTGTTCCTGCCGCGCCCCGTCTTCGCGGGGGCGCAGAGCATGGACGGCAATCGCCCCGACGCTCCGGCGATCCCCTCCCCTCGCCCGGCAATCGCCAGCGGTGAGATCTCCACGGCGCGGTTCCGCCTCGTCCACACCGAGAGCGCGAAGGGCGCCGCCGAGTCGCTGTCGAAGCGCATCGAGGCGGCGCGGGACGCCTTCCAGCAGGTGCTGGGACGCGACTGGCCTGGCGTCACCGAGATCCGGATCGGCGTGGGCCGCGAAGAGTTCGAGCAGCTCGCTCTTCCCGGCGGGAAGCCTCCGAGGTGGTCCGTCGCCGTCGCGTATCCCGGACACAACATCATCTTGCTCGACGCGCTCTCCCTCTCGCGTCCTGATGGCGAGGTGACGCTCCGGCACGAGCTGTCGCACGTGGCTCTGGGGCAGCTCGCGGACGACGCGTGGCCCCGCTGGTTCCAGGAAGGCGTCGCCATGTACCTCACGGGCGACCGCTTCTCGATCACCCAGTACACGGCGCTGTTCCGGGCGGTGACGCAGGAGCGCCTCTTCGACTTCCAGGACCTGACGACCGCCTGGCCCCAGCATGCTTCGGACGTGGAGATCGCATACGCGCAGAGCGCGGTGTTCGTCGCGCACCTCGTGGAGCGCTACGGGCCCGGGCGACTCGGTGAGCTGATCGATCACGTGCAGGGTGGGGCCGGGTTCGAAGTGGCATTCGCTCGCGCGTTCAAGACCTCGCTCGGGGTCGAGCAGGACGCCTGGGCGAAGGACCTCCCAAGCCGCTACTCGTGGACGCCGATCATCACCGGCGGCACCATGGTCTGGGTGCTGGCTTCGGTTCTGACGGTGCTGGGATGGATGCGGCGCCGGCGCGTGCTGGCGCGGCGTAAGGCTGAGATGGCCGCGGAGGAGGCCGCAGAGGATGCGGCGCTGCAACTCGCCGAGCCCCCTACGTCCGACCCCGCCTGGGGCGAGTGGCCCCCCTGGCCTGAAGAGGGCGAAGAGGACGATCACTCGCCGGACAAGCCCAGGCGGGTCCTCCACTGACAGCTGCGATCCTGGCGCTGCTCGGCCTCAACCGTTGATCATTCAGCAAGGGCTCGAAAGAGCTCCGCGCGCACTGCATCGAAGTCGATGACCTCGGGGTGTCGCATCATCCGCATCGCCATCACGCGCGCCAACACGCCCTTCCCTGCTTGATCCGCTGCACGGAGCAGCTCGTAGTCCTCCAACCCTTCTTCGAGCAGCTTGAGGCGGACGCTTTCCACCTGCCGTGAAGCTTCCGACTCGCGTGAACGCGACGCATAGAACAGGCAGGGATCAAGGCCGCGCACGTTGGGGAAACTGCCGGCATGCCGGCTCCAGGCGGTCCAGCCGAGGCTTCGAATCGAATACCCGGGCATCCCGACGCGCACATCTCCGCCGTGATCGACCTGACCGGCCACCAGGCTCGCACGCTCCGGGAGAGTCGCCGACATCACCTCCAACGCCACAGGGATGGTCGCCTCGCCGCCAGCGACCATGACCCGCACCGAACCGGTGTATGGACCCGGCACAGCATCCCGAGGCACGGACAACTCCACGTACAGCACGAGATCATCGCCGCGCTTCACCGGCGAGATCCCCTCGACTTCGAGAAGCGGCCCCGTCAGGGGAAGCAACGCGTCTGGGAAGCGCTTCCCTTCCGCCCGCACCCACGCGGCGCGCCAGGCCCTCACCTGCGTCGGGGCGATCACGCCCTGTTCGTCCACGAAGACGCTCGCCTTCACCTCCACGGTCGCTCTTCCCGGGTCAGAGCCGGGAAACATGACGAAGAACGCCTCGCGCTCGCCTCGCGCTGCCGTCAAGCTGGCACTTCGGCCTGCGCCCCAGCTCAGTGTCCCGGACTGGATGAGTTCCGTCGTGGGTGCAACCCAGTAGTCGAGAGCAGGCCGCGTCGACGCTTCGGCGGCGGACCACGTCCACAGCAGGATTGCGCCGACCGATGCCCAGACTTTCATCGGGGGCAGCGACAGCAACCCGTGTGCCCCCGTGTCGGTGGCGTGTCGAGCCCACATTGGCCGCTCATCGGTCGCCGGGGTTGCCCACCTTGGCGACGGTTATTCCCACCGAGGGAAGCCGGAAGGAATTACGGACGCCCCGAAGGTGGGCGCGCGCAACTCTGCGAAACACCGGAGGTGCTGGGTGGCGCGCCACTTGCTCCGGCGAGCCGCACGATCGGAGGTGGGCGGGATGGAAGACTCGGACCTTTCACGGAGCGGGGCGGCGAGGATGTTCACGAATCAGCCGGAGCGTCTGGCAGCGGCCTGGCGGCGGGTCCTCTACAGCCGCGCGGGGAACGAAGGCGTTCCCGACAACCTGCTCGATGGGGTGGTGGAGGACTTCATCCGCCAGACGGGCCGTGCCCTGGAAGGTGTCACAGGCGACGCGTGGAACCGCACGCGCGGGGTGCTGCGGATCTCGACGACCCGCGGCGTCCGGGCGCTGATTGACGAGTTCGGCGCGCTCCGCCGCTGCATGCTGGACGCGCTCAACGTGCTGGGCGCTCCGCCGAACGAGGCCTCCACGGTGGCGCACTGTGTCCAGCAGGCTGCCGAATCTGCGGCGGCGTACCACCGCCGGTTGATCGACCCGGGCGCTCCTGCGCCGAAGGTCCACTTCGGTGGCCTGGTGGTCGAGGTCGTCGAACCGCGCAAGCCTCCGGTGCTGGTGTTGCAGCCGAGCCGCTCAGAGGCGAGGCGCCCGGCCTCAGGCACTCCCAGCGAGTGGCCCCTGCGTGGCGGCGCCTGAGCCGCGCCCTTCGACTACGCGGGGATCCGCACCTCGAAGGTGGTCCCCTTCCCGGGTCGGCTCCGGCACTCGACCGTTCCACCGTGCTCCTCGGCGATCTTCTTCACGATCGCCAGCCCGAGTCCGGTGCCGCCCTTCTTCCCGGCGGTGACGAACTCCTCGAAGAGCCGGTCGGCGATTTCCTCGGGGACGCCGGGGCCGTTGTCCTGGAACCGGAAGACCAGCGTCCGGTCCTCCTTCTCCACGCAGATGCTGAAGCGCCCTCCGTCCGGCATCGCCTGCGCCGCGTTCCGGGCGATGTTGTAGACGACGCGCTTCATCTTGTTCTCGTCGAAGCGCGCGGCACCTTCGTAACCGGGGAGCATCCGGAGCTCGACCCCCCGGCCCTCGAAGTCGCGGCGGAGGAACTCCTCCACCTCGGCCAGGAACTTGTGCAGGTACACGCGGCGGACGAGCAGCTCCTGCTCGCCGCGTGCAAAGGCGAGGGTCTCGCGGGTCATCGCGTCGATCTGGTTGATCTGCTTCTGGATCGTGTCCGCGTGCTGCATCCGCTCTTCCAGGCGCTCTTCTTCGGCGATCAGCTGGACGTAGCCGGCGACGATGGTGAGCGGCGTCCGGAGATCGTGGAGCACGCTCGAGAGCATCCGTCCGATCGAGGCGAGTCGCCCCTTGCGCTCCCCCTCCTCGCGTGCGCGCCGCTGGAGGATGGCGCGGCCGGTCTGGCCGGCCAGGAGCGTGGCGATCCGCTCGTCGGCGGCGCTGAACCCGCCCTTCTTGTTCAGCAGCTCCAGCGCGCCGAGCCGGTCGCGCTCACCGGGGATGGGCACGCAGAGGATCTCGCGCAGGGACACACCCAGCTTCCGCGCCACCGCCCGGTCGTAGTACGGCGACGTGTTCACGTCCTCGAGCCGCATCGTATCGCCGGTCTCGGCGACGTGGCCGGCGATGCCCTTGCCCGGCGCCAGGCGCATCGTCGTCAGCACCTCGGCCTTCTCGCCCGTCGCGCTGCGGAAGTAGAGCGTCCCCTCGTCGTCCTCGGCGAGGAGGATCGAGCCGGCGCTCGCCCCGCTCACCTCGATGGCCTTGACGAGAATCCGGTCGAGCAGGTCGGCCTGGTTCCCGGTCGACGACATGGCCTTCTCGACCTCGTACAGGAGATCGAGCTCGCGGACCGCTTCGGACAGCTCGCCCTGAGTGCGCTGAAGCTGCGCATTCTGCTGCTTCAGCTTCTCGACGAGGAGCACGTTGTCGAGCACGCCGGCGATCTGCGCGGCCACTGCCTCCAACAAGGGGAGGTCGTCCAGGCTGAACGCGTTCACCTTGCGGTGCAGCACCTCGAGCACGCCGAGGATCCGGCCGCTCACGTGTCGAAGCGGCACTGCGATGATCGATCGGGTCTTGAACCCGGAGAGGCGATCGATCTCGGGGTTGAAGCGCGGGTCGGCGTACGCGTCTTCGATGTGCAGTGTCTGTCCGGTGCTCACCACGTGACCGACGATCCCCTTCGAGGAGTCGACGCGGATCTCCTTCAGGGTCGAACCCTTGAGCACGCGGGACCAGAGCTCGCCGCGCTCCTCGTCCAGCATGAACAGCGTGGCGGCCTCGGCGTGGATCAGCGAGGACACCCGGTCGATGACCAGCTTGAGCAGCGCGTCGAGGTCACGCGCCGAGGAGAGCGCTGCACCGATGTCGAGGATGGCGCCGAAGCGCTCCGCCTGGCGCGAGACGACGACTTCGAGCTCCCCCAGCTTCTCGGCGAAGCTCGGGATGAGGTGGGGGGCCAGCTCCCGGAGACGCGCGCGCTCGATCATGGCGGGAGCCTACACCTACCCACGCGGAATGAGATCAGTGTGCGTCGGCCCATGTCGGGCCGGCGCCGACCTCGACCTTCAGTGGGACGCGGAGTGAAGCCACGCCGCTCATGAGCTCCCGGGAGAGCGCCACGATCTGCTCCACCTCGGCCTCCGGCGCCTCGAACAGGAGCTCGTCGTGGACCTGGAGGAGCATCCGCGCCCGGAACCCGCCCGCCGCGAGCCGCTGGTCGAGCTGGATCATCGCCATCTTGATCAGGTCCGCCGCGGTGCCCTGGATGGGCATGTTGATCGCCGCGCGCTCCGCCGCCTGGGCCGCGTTGCGGTTGCGGGAGTGGATGTCCGGGATGTAGCGGCGCCGCCCGAACAGCGTCTCGACGAACCCCGTCCGGCGCACCTGCTCGACCGTCTCGTCCAGGTAACGACGGATGCCGGCGTACCGTTCGAAGTACCGGTCGATGATCCCCTTCGCCTCCTCGCCGGGGATGTCGAGGCGCGCGGACAGGCCGTGGGGCGACAGGCCGTAGGCGATGCCGAAGTTGACCATCTTCGCCGCGCGGCGCTGGTCTGGCGTGACCTGCTCGGGAGGGACGCCGAAGACCTCGGCGGCGGTGCGGGTGTGCACGTCCTCGTCACGCTCGAAGGCGCCGATGAGGCCCGGGTCACCCGAGACGTGCGCGAGCAGCCGCAGCTCGACCTGGCTGTAGTCGGCAGAGATGAGCTGCATCCCCTCGGCGGCGATGAAGGCGCGCCGGATCTCCGGCCCCCTCTCCCCTCGGATGGGGATGTTCTGGAGGTTCGGGTCCGACGACGACAGCCGCCCCGTCGCGGTGGCCGCCTGGTGGAAGGTGGTGTGGAGCCGCCCGTCCCGTCCGATGTAGGTCGGGAGCGGATCCAGATAGGTGCTCTTGAGCTTGGACAGGCCGCGATAGTCGATGATCGCGCGCGGCAGCGGGTGCTGCTCCGCGAGCTTCTCCAGGACTTCCTGATCCGTGGACGGCCCCGTCTTTCCGCGCTTGAGCACGGGGAGCTTCAGCTCCTCGAACAGCACCTGGCAGAGCTGCCCCGGGGACGCGACGTTGAATTCGTGGCCCGCGAGGCGGTGGATCTCCTCGAGCTTCGTGCGGCCGTCGACCTCGACCCGCTCGCTGATCCGCCGGATCACCTCGGTGTCCAGCCTCACGCCTTCCCGCTCCATGCGCGCGAGGATGGGCAGCAGCGGGACCTCCACCTCCCGGGCGAGCTTTCCAAGCTGCGCGCGATCCACCTCGTCCCAGAGCTCCGTGGCGAGTCTGCGGGCCGCATCGGCGCAGGCGCCGCTCCAGGGCGCGAGCTCTTCGACGGTCAGTCCGGCGATCCCCTCCGGCTTCTTCTTCGCCGCCAGGTGTGGATCCGGCGGCAGCTCACAGCGCAGCCGTTCGCGGCTGAGATCGGCGAGCGCGTGCTCCCGGCGAGACGGGTTGAGCAGGTACGAGAGGAGCTCGACGTCGTCCTCGGCGCCGGCGACCGCGATCTCCTTCGAAGCCATCACCCGGATGAGTCGCTTGAGATCGTGCCCGGTCTTCTTCACCTCGGGCGAGGCCAGCACCGGGCCCAGGAATTCGCGGAGCTGCCCGACCTGGATCTGCGTGGGCGCGCCCATGTAGTGGTGCCCGATCGGGACGTAGAAGGTCCGCCCGTCCGGGAGCCCCAGGCCCAGCCCCACCAGGTCGGCCTCTTCGGGACGTCCCATGTACGTGGGAATGATCGACAGCCGGCCGGCCTCGCGCGCGGCGGTGGCCACCTCGCGCAGGGACTCGATCCCGTCGACCACCTTCGTATCCTGGGCAAGCGGCGTGGGCGCCTGGGTCGGCATCTCCTGGAGCAGCTTGTAGAACTCGAGCTCCGAGAAGAGGTCGCGCGCCTGGGCCTCGTGGATGGGGCGGCGCACCAGCGACTCGATCTCCGCCTCGATCGGCAGGTCCAGCCGGAACGCCACGAGCTGGAGATTGCGGAGGATCTGCTCGCGGTGCTCTTCGAGGGCGGCCTTGATCTTCGGCTTCTTCACCTGGTCCAGGTTCTGGAGCAGGTTCTCCACGGTGCCGAACTGCTCGAGGAGCTCGGCGGCGGTCTTCGGCCCGATCCCCGGAACCTTGGGCACGTTGTCGATCGCATCGCCGATCAGCGAGAGATAGTCGCGCATCTGCGGCGGGGTGATGCCGAGCCGCTCCTTCACGTCCTCCGGCCCGGTGTGCTTGTCGTGCATCGGGTCGAACAGCCGGACGTCCTCGTCGACGAGCTGGACGAAGTCCTTGTCCCCGGTGACGACCAGGACCTTGAACCCCTGCTTCTTCGCACGGCAGGTGAGCGTGCCGATGACGTCGTCCGCCTCCCAGCCGCGCACCTCGAGGACCGGCAGGTTGAGGGCCTCCACCACGCGGCGGATGAGCTCGAACTGGGGCACCAGGTCCGGCGGCGGCCCTTCGCGGTTGGCCTTGTAGGTCGGGTCGATCGCCTGACGCCCTTCCCGGCTCTCCTTGTCGAAGGCCAGGGCAACGTGGGTCGGATCCATCTCCCGGAGCGTCTTCAGGATCATCCGGGTGAAGCCGTAGACGGCGTTCGTCGGCACACCCTTCGACGTCGAGAGGTGCTGGATCGCGTGGTACGCGCGGAAGATGAACCCCGACGCGTCAATCAACGTGAGAACGGGCGCCTGCATCCCATGGCTCATAACGCGCGACGTCGCTCAGGTCACGATGAAGGTGGGCCGGATCGCCGACAGGCATGAATCGCACCTGACGGTCGGCGGACCGGGCGGTCCACTGGTCCACGCGCAGCCCCCTGGCGTCACGGGCGGGCATCGGCCGGCATCTATGGTCTGACGTTCAGTTCTGGAGGTGCACACATGGCTGCTGGTTCCACCGTGACGGGTCCGGATTTCACCCACGGCTTCGAGCTCGAGCAGATCCCCGACGGCGGGATGCTGGAGGGACACGTGGGCAACGAAGGCGTCCTGCTCCTCCGGCGGGGCAAGGAGCTCTTCGCAGTGGACGCGACCTGTTCGCACTACGGCGCGCCGCTGAAGGACGGGATCTTCACCGGTGAGGACATCCGCTGTCCGTGGCACCACGCCCGCTTCGACGTCCGGACCGGCGCCGTCTGTGGTGCTCCCGCCTTCAACGGGTTGAGCTGTTGGCGCGTCGAGCAGGCCGGCTCGAAAGTCGTCGTGCGGGAGAAGCAGCGGCCGCGCTCGACCAGACGCTACTCTGGCGGGCCCGAGTCGGTGGTGATCGTAGGCGCCGGCGTCGCCGGCAACACCGCCGCCGAGGAGCTTCGGCGGGTTGGCTATAAGGGGCGGATCACCCTCGTCGGTGCAGAGGCAACGGTGACGGTGGACCGCCCCAACCTCTCCAAGGACTTCCTCGCGGGAACGGCGCAGGAGGACTGGATCCCGCTGCGCGAACCCGGCTTCTACAGCCGGAAGAAGATCGAGCTCCGGACCGGAACACGGGTGACGTCGGTCGATCCGTCGGCGCACACGGTGACGCTCTCCGACGGGAGCATCGTCTCCTGGGGCGCGCTGCTGATCGCCACCGGCACCACGCCTGTCCGACTGTCGATCCCGGGCGCGGAGCTCCCCCACGTCCATGTCCTGCGGACCTTCGCGGACAGCCGGGCCATTCTCAAGAATGTACGCGCCGGCGGTCCCGCCGTGGTGGTCGGCGCCAGCTTCATCGGACTGGAGGTCGCGGCCTCGCTGCGCGCCCGCGGCCTGGACGTTCACGTCGTCGCGCCCGAGCAGCGCCCGCTCGAGCGCGTCTTCGGTCCCGAGCTGAGCGACTTCCTCCGAGCCCTGCACGAGAGCCACGGCGTGCGCTTCCACCTCGGGCAGACGGTGACCCGGATCGAACCCGACCGGGTCGTTCTGGGAGAGGAACAGTCCATCGACGCGCGGCTGGTGGTGATGGGGGTTGGCGTGCGCCCGGTCACCGATGTCGCCGAGGCCGCAGGGTGCAACCTCGAGGGCGGCGTGGTGGTGAACCCGAATCTGGAGACGTCCGTGCCGGGCATCTACGCGGCCGGCGACGTCGCCCGGTTCCCGGATGTCGACGGCAAGCCGATCCGCGTGGAGCACTGGAGTGTTGCGGGCGAGCTGGGCCGGATCGCGGCGCGCAACATGATCGGCCTGAAGGAGCCGTTCAAGGCGGTCCCGTTCTTCTGGAGCCAGCACTATGACCTGCCCATCGCGTTCACTGGCCACGCCGAACGATGGGATTCCGTCGAGATCGCGGGGAGCCTGACGGAGCGGAACTGCCTCCTGGCGTACCGGGTGGACGGACGCATCCGGGCGGTCGCCTCGATCCACCGCGACCGGGACAGCCTCCTCGCCGAAGACGCCCTCTCCCGCGGAGACGACGCGGCGCTCGAACACCTCCTCCAAAAGGCGCGCCCGCGGGCACGGGGCTGAGCCGCGGCTCGAAGGCGCGCCTCCGGGGCTTCTAGAGCTGGGTCTCATCGAACTCGAACGTCCCGGTGTCCTCCTCCAGCGGCACATCCATCTGCGGCTCCTTCTTCGGCGGAGGAGGATTGAGCGGCAGCAACTCCTCTTCGCCGTCCGGGCCGGCGCCGCCGACGCCCGTCTGCTTGCGCGCATCGTTCAGCGCCTGCTCGGCGGAGGCGAGCTGCGACTGCTCGTCGGAGACCCTGATCTGCGCCTCGCGTTCGCTGTTCTTCGCTTCCGAGATCGCCCGCTCGAACTCGAGCGGGTCCAGGTCCTGCACCCGCGTGTCGCCGGAGTCCTTCAGAGCCTGGTATTCGGCCTGTTCCAGGAGCGCGTTCTGCGTCTTGACGTGGGTGTCCGCGAACGCGTGCTCCTCCTTCGCCAGGTCGTACTGCACCTGCGCGACCTTCAACTCCGCGTCGGCGATGTTGCGCTGCATCTCCGCGTCCTGCAGCGAGGCCTGCGCCTGCTGGATCTGTTTCTGATCCCCTGTCTGTTCCGCCGCGTGGACCGCCTTGTTCGCCGCATCGACGCGCTTGTAGGCGGCGCTCTTGATGGCCTTCTTCACCGAGACCTGGTTCTCCGCGTCGTTCACCGCGACCCTTGCGCGTGTCGCATCGTCCTCTGCCGCGCGCCGCTCGTCCCGCGCCTGGTTGACGGGCTTGAGTTTTTCAGGAGGCACCCGGGCCACCCACTCGTCCTTGATCTGAGGCCCCTGGGCTCTTTGAGCCGCGCATCCCCCCGCCAGCACCGCCACTCCGCATGCTGTCCACAGAATCGCCCATTTCGACATGGCGTCTCCTTTCGCGCTCCAAGGTGCACACGCCGAGCGCACGAGAGAGCCCCGAGCCTGGTCCCATGCGGGCTGCCCGGGCGCACGGCAGGCGAGCAGCCGCAGATCTTCGTGAGCCGCGGCTGTGGCTTCTGGGGACCGCCGATGCGCGTCGGCAGCCCCCCGGAGATCGTGAAGCTCGTGCTGACGGCCTGAGCCGGAGAGCGGCTCAGGCCTTGATGGCGGCGAGCTCGCCCTTCGGCAGGGAGGGATCGCCGAAGTCGTCCACGAGCGAGCCGTCGGCCTTCCGCACCCCGACCGCGTTCAGGATCGTGTTGAACAGGCGGTTGTGCGGGGTGGTGCTCCCGTTCTGGCGAACGTCCACGTAGACGCCCGTCTTGAGGTAGCCGCCGGAGCTCCCGGCGATGACAAACGGCACGTTCGAGTAGCTGTGGCTGACGCCGTGCGCGAGGTCGTTGGTCCAGACGGCGCAGGTGTCGTCGAGGACGCCGTGGCTGGAGAGCCGGTCGAGCAGGTGGCGGAACATCCGCGCGTGGATCCGATCGATCTGGTGGTGCTTCTCCTGGGCGCCCTCGATGGCCGTGCCCTCGGAGCCGTCCGAATTGATGCGGTGGGAGATCCAGTGATAGCGCGGCAGCTTCACCCCGTTGGCGTAGTACTCGGTGCCGTCGTTGCCGTCGCCGATCTGCAGGGTGGCGGCGCGGCTGTAATCGCAGGCGAACGCGAGCGCGATCAGATCCGCCTGGAGTTGCGCCACCTTCTCGATGTTGGTGGGGTTCCGGAAGGCGTCGTTCTGCGCCAGCGTCTGCATCTCCTGGATCTCGGGCTGGGGCAGCGTGCACGCGAGCTGCGTCTCGAACTCGCGCACGCTTTCGAAGTGGAGCTTCAAGCGATCCCGGTCCTCCGTCGACAGGCGCGGGTTGCCCATCAGCGCCTGCATCTGCTCCCGGACGAGGTCGTTCACGGAGAGGCGGGCGCTGGCGATCTGCTCGCGGACCGCGTCGTTCCCGCCCGACAGCTCGGTCATGCGGGAGTACGCGTTCCACGGGTTGTTCTCCGCGGGGCGCAGGTCCATCGAGCCGCGGTACGAGAGGACCTCGTCGATGTAGCCGCTCATCCTGCCGGCGTAGAGCGTGAGCGGGTCACGGCCGGCGGGGTTGAGCTCGCGGGCGATGCGGTTGTCCACCGACTCGCCCAGCGCCAGCGAGCGGTTCCCGCTGGGGCTCGACGACACGCGCGCGGCGGTGAGGCACTGGTTCCCGCCGCCCGAGTGGCCGCAGCCGTTCCCGGGGTAGTTGAACTTCAGGCCCGCAACGAGCAGCAGCTTCGAGGCGTAGGGAGACAGCTCGGACACGGCCCGGTCCTTGTCGACGCCGGACAGCGAGGCCTCGGTGAGCGTGCCGGTGTTGCGCGGCCAGAACATCTCCGGCTCGCCGCCGCCCGCCTGCGAGCACCCGTTCGCCTGCCGCATGAACACGGCGAAGCGGGGCCGCTCCGCCACCTGGGCGCGGGCTTCGCGCGGCAGGAGGCTCTCGAGGAACGGAATCGACAGCACTGCACCGCCTGTTCCGCGGAGGAACATTCGTCGGCTGAATTTCATGGCGTGCTCTCCACAGGACGTGCGCGGAAGCCGCGGCTGGTGACGAGATCCAGAACGAGCTGCTGCACCGAGGTCCCCTCGAGCGACCGCGTGGCGAGCCGCTCAATCAGGTTGTCGTCGGCGTCCACCTCGTCGCGGCCGAAGACGTATTCCACCCAGTGACGCGCGTAGCACCGGTGCGTCTGGAGCGCGCCGGCGAGCTGCGCGCTGAAGTCGCGGGCATCCGCGTACCGCAGGCGATCCCCATTCTGGAGGTTGAACTCGGCGGTCGCGTCCACCGGGAAGCCGTTCTCCTCGGTGCGGTGGCGTCCCAGCCCGTCGTAGTTCTCGAAGGCGAAGCCCACCGGGTTGATGTACGTGCTGTGGCAACCGGCGCCGCAGGTGCCCGGCCCCGTGTGCTCGTCCACGCGCTCCCGCGTCGTCTTTCCGGTGCTCGGAGGCAGCGGCGGGACGTTGTTGGGCGGCGGAGGCAGGTCGGAGCACAGAAGGCGGAGGTTCACGAACACGCCGCGCCGGATCGGATCCGACTCGTCGCCGTGCCCGTAGGCGGCCAGGAACCCCGCGCGGGTGAGCAGGCCCGAGCGCTGGGCCGGATCGAGCTCCACCGGGACGAAGGTGTTTCCGCCCGAAGCAGGGGTCACCCCATAGACGCTGGCGACCTCGGCGTTGGCGAAGGTGCGCGTGCTGGTGAGCACCGCGTTCAGGCCCTCGGTGCGCGTGAACACCACGTCGTCGACGAAGAGCCGGACCTCTGTGGCGAGCGCCTCCCCGAAGTTGCCGGTCAGGCCCGGGTACTTCGCCGGGTCGCGGGTGATGGCCTTGATCTGATCGAGGTCGAAGAGCTGGTGGTGGAACCGGCCGAGCATCGCCCGGGCGCGCGGATCGATGAGCATCCGCTTCGCTTCAGCCTCGAGCCCCTCCGGCGTGGCCAGCGCACCGGACGCGGCCGCCTCCAGCAGCGCGTCATCCGGCATGGTGTTCCAGAGCGCGAAGGACAGCCGCGACGCCAGCTCCCAGCCGGTCAGTAGGATCTCGCCCTGGCCGGCCTCGCCGCCCTGCTCCACGCGGTAGAGGAACAAGGGAGACTGGAGCATCGCCTGGACGGTGATCCGCACGCCGGCCCGGAACGGGTCCGTCACGCCGGTGAGCGCAGTGCCGTTCTGGAAGATCGACAGGTGACGATCCAGCTCCGCCGCGGTCAGCGGCCTGCGGTAGGCGCGGCGTCCGAACGCGTCGATGAAGGCGCGGGCCTTCGCGGCTGGGTCCGCTGGGAGGTTGGCCGGAACGATCCGCTGGACGTTCGCGTCGCTGGCGGTGATCTGCGCGGCCAGCGTCTCGGCGGCGCGCTGGTAGTCGGCCCAGAGGGTGGCGCCGACCTTCAGGCCCGCGACGTGTGAATCGAAGATGCCGGCGCTGGTGTCGCCGGTGAATTGCGTCGACAGCCCCGGGAGGGCGTCCAGGCGCAACAGGTCCCGGACCGAGCTCTCCCACTGGGTGTGAGTGAGCCTCCGGGCGAGCGCGGCCGGCGCGGGTTGGTCGCATTCGGGGCCACAGTTCGGCCCCCCACCCGGTCCGCGTCCAGGTCCATTGCCGGCACCGGGACCCGGCGCATCGAGCGATGCGTCACCGTAACACCCACCCAGAAGGACCAGCGCTGCGACCAGAATGAGACGCGCCATATGGCCCATCATCGCAAGTTGCGGGCCATCTGTTTTCACTGTGAACCGACGGGTTCCACTTCAGGAATGGCGTGGGGTTTCGTCCACAATACGGGGGGCGGACCCCACAGCACACTTCGGCGCACTCAGGGGCACTTCCATTCGGCCCGCTTCTGCGCCACCCGCTTGTCCAGGCCGTCATGCCCCAGGTGGAAGTCCAGGACGACCACCAGGTCGTCACACGTCCGGGCTTTCGCGAGGGCGTCGGCCCCGGTCGTCGAGCAGTGTTGGAGCGCCCTGTTCAGGTCCGCGCTGCCCTTGTTGAAGGAGTATCCGAGCTTCCAGGTCACGCAGGCGCGGCGGTGATCCCCGCGGTCGGCGAGCTCCTTGCCGCCGGCGTAGGTCATCTCGGCCACGTCGCGTTCGATGTTCTTGCGAACGAAGGAAGGGTGGGAGGTGGCGAGCGCCTTCATCAGCTTCTCGTCCAGCCGCAGCGCTTCCTGGAACTTCTCCGCCGCGCGGTCGAAGCTGCGGTCCCGCAGGAGAATCGCGCCGGACTCCATGAGGCTCTCCACGCTCGCGATGTCCCGCTGGAGATCCCGCGCCTCGGCGTGCAACTCGACCTTGTCCCGCGACTCCTGAACGCGCTGGAGCTCGGTGACCGCCGAGCTGGTGCTGCCATCCCAGTAGCGCATCATCGCGTTGAACATGCGCTGATCGGGGAAGCGCTCCTTCAGGACGCGCTTCACGTCGGCCTTGTGGTCCACCACGACGATGTCGCTCTGGTACATCTCGATCGTCGGACAGGCCCAGGGGCCCGCCTGGGGATCCTGCTTCTCCCGGGCGCGGAGGAAGTTGAAGTACATCGCGTCCTTTGGCCGCCAGGATCGCGGACCCAGCGGACCCGACAGTTCGATGTCCGAGCCGAGCGGCGGATAGAGCTCCTCCTCCGTCATGTTCTGGCAGGCCATGAGCATGTACCGCTCGCACGGCTTGAGCGCCTGGGCCCAGTTGCCGCCCTTCGCGTACCGCTGGCACTCCTCTCCCGACTTCTTCTTTGCCGCGGCGATGGCCTCGTGCATCCGAGGCTTCACCCGGGGGTAGTAGTCGCTCTCCTTCGGGATCTTCGCGAACTGGTCCAGCGCCTCCTGTTCGCGCAGACGCCCCATCAGGTGCTCGCCTTCGGCGAAGGCTTTTGCCGCCTCCTGCTCGACGCGGATCTTCTTGATGAGCTTGATCGCCTCGCCATTGATCGGGTCGAGGTCGAGCGCCTTGTTGCAGGAGCGCTCAGCCTTCTCCCAATCCGGGACCCGGCCGAAATCCATGGAGGCCTGGGAGCGACACTCGCTCAGCAGCGACTGGAGCTGCGCCTTCGGGTCGGAAGGCGCCTGGGAGGCCCGGGACACCGAAGACGCGTCACCGCCCCCCAGACTCTTCACCACGATCCCCGCAACGAGCAGGACCCCGACGATCGCGCTGGCGAAGATCACCAGCTTCTTCCGCCTCAGCGTGGCCGGATCTTCCTCGGAGAGGCCGCGCCGGGAACCCGATCCGGCGCGTCCACCTGTGCGTCGCGAGGGAGCAGCGAGCGCGTCCTCGTCGCCGGCCTCGTAGCTCAGCTCGATCATGCCGAACTGGACGATGTCGCCGGGCTGGAGCAGCAGCTCGCCTTCGAGCGGCGCGCCGTTCACCCGGGTGCCGTTGGCGCTGTTCAGGTCGCGGACCATCACGCCTTCAGCGGTGCGCTGGAGCTCCGCGTGGCGGCGGCTGACCGATTCGTCCTCGAGTTGAATCTCCACACCCGCGACGCGGCCGACGACGACCATGTCCCGGATGGGATAGAGCCTGTTCGCCCACGGCCCGGTGATGCCCTTCAGCGTCGGCCCGGTGATGACCTGCGCGGCCGCTTTGGACGGTACCGGTCGACGCGCCAGCGCGGCGCCCGCTCCAGGCCCACGTGC
>JBAWAM010000671.1:0-2975 GCA_049589315.1 Myxococcaceae bacterium | reverse complement strand
GAGGTGAAGGGCGTCCTCGAGCGCGTGCTCCCGGAGGGGTGGGTGAACCGGCTGCGCAGGCTGCGCGCGGACGCCCGCCGTGGGACGTGAAGCGCTCGAACGGCTCGGCCCTCGTCGGCGGGGCCGGTGCACCTCGAAAAGGGACGACGCAGCCTCCAGGTGAATCCCCACGGAGGTGCGTACGATGGCGACGGCTGAAGGCTTCAACTTCGACAACTACCTGCGAACGCTCGAGTCGAAGGACGTCGAGAAGATGCTCGCGTACTTCGCTGAAGACGTAGAGATCTATTCGGAGGACCTCGAGCAGCCGATCAGGGGCAAGGGCACTCTCCGGCAGTTCTCAGAGCTGGCGTTCCCGGTGGTCTCGAAGCTCCAGATCAAGCCGTTGATGGTTCTGCAGAAGGGTGACCACCTCTCGGCCCTGGTCCAGTCGACCGTCAGCTATTCGGGCGATCTGGATTTGCCGGGGGGCGTCCACCTTCCGCTGAAGGGCAAGAGCGCGAAACTCAACGGGGCGTTCTTCGCCACCCTCAACGAGGAAGGGAAGTTCGTCTGGATCCACCGGGTCCGGGATACCTGGAGCGCCATGAAGCAGCTCGGGATCCGACCGGAGGAGATCGATCGGCTCCAGCAGCAATTCCAGCAGATGCAGGCGCAGGCTTCGGCACCGGCGTAATCAACCTGCGTGCTTGCGGCTACTCCGACTCCTCCAGCGGCGGGGACTCGTCCTCCATGCTCCGCCGCACCTCGTCCATGTCCAGAGATCGGACGTGCTGGATGAGCTCCTCCAGCGAGTCGGGCGAGAGCGCCCCCGGCTGGATGAAGACGCCGATTCCGTCCCGGAAGGCGGCCAGCGTGGGGATGGAGCGGATCTCGAATTCGCGGGCGATCCCGGTTTCGGCTTCCGTGTCCACCTTTCCGAAGGTGATGTCCGGATGCTTTGCGGCAGCGGCCTCGAACACCGGCGCGAACGCGCGGCACGGGGCACACCACCCGGCCCAGAAATCCAGGAGGACGATTCCACCCTTGTCGATGGTGGAGTCCAGGTTCGCTGCGGTGATGTCGACAGGTTTCATGGGCTGGAGTCTAGCTCCTGGTTCCTCGCGTGGCGGGCCTGGAACTCCTTCTTGCACAGCTCGGAGCAGAAATAGACCGTCTTCCCTTCGTGCTCGACGTGCGGGGTCGCGCTCTCCGCGCGCACCTTCATCTTGCAGATCGGGTCCACCACCAGCTCCGCTGCGACGGCCGGACTCGCACCCGAAGAGGGCTCGAGCGCCGAGATGTACTTCACCAGGGCGTCGACCTGAGCGTCGGTGAGCTCCTGCCGGTAGCTGGGCATCAGGGGCAGATACCCGGCGACGATGTGGGCGCCCGGCGTCACGAGCGCCTCCTTCAGATAGGCGGCGTCTGCCATCACCTCTCCGCCGCCCTCGAGCTTCACCGCGCGGCCGGAGAGGCCGCTCAAAGGCGGGGCCACGCGCGCGTCGTCGTGGCATGCGGCGCACCGGAGCTGTGAGAACAGCGCAGCGCCATCCGTCGCGGCCGCTGCGGCAGGCGTTGGCTCGGGCCGAGCACCGAGGAGCGTTCGAGCGTCCTGCACGAGCTGATTGAGCGCGTGTCGATCCGCGCTGTTGTACGCACCGCGAACCTGACCGTCCTGGTCCACCAGCATGAACAGGTTGGAGTGGATGATCGGGTTCTCCGGGTCTTCGCTGGGGGCAACGGCCACGCGCATCTCCGCGACGACGCGCGCGAGCTCCGGAGGCGTGGTCACCAGGAGCGACCACCGCGTGTCGTTGCGATTCCACTTCGCGGCGTAGTCTGCGAGCGCCTGCTGTGTGTCGTGCTCCGGATCGACGGAGAAGGAGATGAAGCGGAGCTGCGGATCGGGCATCTGGCGCTGCAACCAGGTCATCTGCGCGGTGATCAGCGGGCACACCGTGGTGCAGCGGGTGAAGATGAAGTCTGCAATCCACACGTGGCCCTTCAGCCCCGAGCCCGTGACGGCCTCACCCGCCTGGGAGGTGAAGGAGAACTCGGGGGCCGCCCACAGCACGGGCAGCTGTCCGTTCCGCCGCTCGTGGCCCATCGCGTAGAAGTCGGCGGGCGGACCGTCCGACCGTGGCGCTGCGAGGTACAAGCCGACGGCAAGCAGCAGCAGGACGGAGAGCGTTGCTGCGAGGCCTATGATCAATGCGCGCGTGAGAGGGCTTCTGGCCATGCGCGCTAGATACCAGCTTCGCGACCAGGGCTGATGACAAGGTCTAATCCGCGCTTCGCCGATCCCTGATGACCGCGGCCTGGCGGCAGGAGGGGCGCCCGGCGGAACGACTGGTTCCCGATCTGTAGACCGATGCTTCCGGAACCCGCCGAGAGATCCGACGTTCGACAGGAGAGGCGTCCATGGCCCATGTCGACACACTGCCCGCGTCCACGCCTGAGCGCAGTCGCTCGGCGCTGGTCCTGTTGGCGTTCGTGGGCGTCTGTCTGCTCGCGGGGGCGCTCGGAGGCCTGGCCACCCAGAGCGGCATCGGCAGCTGGTACCAGAGCCTGCGTAAGCCTGCCTGGAACCCACCCTCCTGGGTATTCAGTCCGGTCTGGACCACCCTCTACGTGCTGATGGGGACCTCCGCATGGCTGGTGTGGAGGGAACGCGGGTTCGCCCCTGCGCGGACGGAGTTCGGGCTCTTCGGGACTCAGCTCTTCCTGAACGCGCTCTGGAGCTTTCTCTTTTTCGGCTTTCGAGCCCCGCTGCTGGCGCTCATCGAGCTGGTGTTGTTGGCGGGCGCGGTGCTCGCCACCTTGCTGGCCTTCTGGCGCGTACGCCCGCTCGCCGGTGCGCTGCTCATCCCGTATCTGGCGTGGGTGACGTTCGCGGGCGTGCTCAATGCCACCCTGTGGCGGATGAACGCGTGAGGAGACGGCGCGCCTCGTCCGAGCTTGCATTTTCGGACGGAGGCGACGCAGCCCTTGAC
>JBAWAM010000670.1:0-14950 GCA_049589315.1 Myxococcaceae bacterium | reverse complement strand
AACATCCTCGTTTTGTGGGGCGACGACATCGGCCTGTGGAACACCAGCTTCTTCAACCGGGGGATGATGGGCTACCGCACCCCGAACATCGATCGCATCGCGGAGGAGGGGCTGGCGTTCACCGACTACTACGGCCAGCAGAGCTGTACGGCGGGGCGGGCGGCATTCATCACCGGGCAGAACCCTCTACGCACCGGCCTCACCAAGGTGGGCTTCCCGGGGGCTGATCAGGGGCTTCAGCCGGAGGACCCGACCATCGCCGAGCTGCTCAAGCCCCTGGGTTACGTCACCGGCCAGTTCGGAAAGAACCACCTGGGCGATCGCGACGAGTTCCTCCCCACGAACCACGGCTTCGACGAATTCTACGGGAACCTCTACCACCTCAATGCCGAGGAGGAGCCGGAGAACCCTGACTACCCGAAGGATCCTGCGTTCAGGAAGAAGTTTGGTCCGCGGGGAGTCATCCACAGCTTTGCCGACGGGCGCATCGAGGACACTGGACCGCTCACGCGCAAGCGGATGGAGACGATCGACGAGGACATCACCCGGCACGCGCTCGAGTTCATCGACCGGGCCCATGCGGACGGGAAGCCATTCTTCGTGTGGTGGAACACCACCCACATGCACTTCCGCACCCACCCGAGCAAGTCGGCCGTGGGCAAGAGCGGGCAGGGCTTCTACAACGACGTGATGGTGGAGCATGACGAGTACGTCGGCCGCATGCTGGCGAAGCTCGACGAGCTGGCCATCGCCGAGGACACCATCGTCCTCTACTCCACCGACAACGGACCGCATTTCAACACGTGGCCCGATGCCGGGATCACCTGCTTCCGCAGTGAGAAGAATACGAACTGGGAGGGCGCCTTCCGGGTGCCGGCATTCGTCCGTTGGCCGAAGCGGTTTGCCGCCGGCAAGGTCCTCAATGGCATCGTCTCCCACCAGGACTGGACGCCCACCCTACTGGCCGCGGCCGGGTGCCCGGACGTCAAGGAGCGACTGCTCCATGGTCACAAGGCGGGGGACAAGACCTTCGAGGTCCACCTCGACGGGTACAACATGCTCCCGTACTTCACCGGGGAATCGACCGAGAGTCCGCGCAAGGAGTTCTTCTACGTGAGCGACGACGGACAGCTCGTGGCGATCCGTTACGATGACTGGAAGCTGGTGTTCATGGAGCAACGGGCCAAGACACTGGCGCTGTGGGCGGAGCCCTTCGTGCCCCTTCGGTTTCCGAAGATCTTCAATCTGCGCCGCGATCCCTTCGAGCGAGCGGACGAGAACTCCAACACCTATTGGGATTGGGTCATCGACCACGCATTCATGATGGTCCCTGCCCAGGCGTACGTGAAGCAGATGGGCGACTCACTCGAGGAATTCCCTCCGCGACAGAAGCCCGCCTCCTTCAATCTGGACCGGGTGATGGAGTCACTCTCGGAGGGCGGGCTCAACGCACACTGATTCATTCAACGGCTTCACTGTCCGCGGGCGTAGGGGATGGCGCCCTCGTACGTCCATGTACAGCTTGCCCTCGTGGACGAGTTCTTGCGCCAGATGTGGGACGGACCAGGCCACTTCCGCTTCTACCTGCAACCTGCAATGGCCATCGCATTGGCCATTCGGGACGGAGTGCACGACGCGAAGCTCGGAAGGCCGCCCTACCTTTTCTGGCTCGTCCACGACCCGGGCCCACTGTCGGACCGGCTGACCGCGATGGTGAAACACCTGGCCGTTCCGATGGCGCTGGCGCTGAGCATGAGCTTCATCTTCCAGGTAATCATCCAGGGCCGGCTCTATCCACTGGCCGCAGCTGTCTACGCGGTCGCGCTCATCCTGACCCCATACGTCGTGGTGAGGGCGGTCGCCAATCGCCTGGCCCACTCCCATTTCCGCCGAGACGCGGAGGCCTGAAGCCCGTGGGCCTCGCCATCCTGCAAACAGCGGCCGTTCTGGTTCTCTTCTCGGGGGTCGGCGTCGCGTTCGCGCAGGTGACGAAGCCGGACCCTCTCCCTTCGTGGAACGGGGACCGCTCCTTGCGCGTCAGGGGTTCGGAGTGACTTCCGCGCAGGTCGGATATTTTCGAGACTCATTGTAGTCGACTGCGTACGAATCCGACCACGAGACGCCGCCCGGGAAGAGCAGCTGCAACTCCACGAAGCAGGTGTAGTCGTTGTCGACCACCTGCTTGCGGGTGACCGTGACAGCGCCTCCGACAGCGAAGATGGTCGCGACCAGCTCGCCGGAGGCATCCCACCGTTTGTAAACGGCGCAGTCCTCGCGAAGCTCTCCGGAGACGAGAGTGCTGCACCGGGCCTGGTCTCCATTGACCGCGTACGAGCCAACAGGGCAGTAGGCATACGTACCGGTATCGAACTTCGCGAAGACGAGCGAAGTCGCCTGCCCGGGATTGGCATGTTCGTTCGTGAAGAGTGCGCAGCCCGCCGGGTTGGTGGCCGCCGTGGCTCCCACGACCATGCTGTAGCTCGCCTGCTCGGTGGTCAATCCCCGGGTCGCGATGGTGAACGTCTCGAATTGCGCGGTCGTCCCGGCTTCGGGGCCGCCAGTACCCTCCGTGTCCACTCTGCCGTCGATGGGGTCTCCGACGGTGATGCCAAGGTCGCAGCCAACCATCCACACCAGAGATCCGACGAGAATGAGTGATCGCAGTTTCATGTCCACCTGTTTGGGGAACCCGGGAGAATCCATCACGGGGCCCTGCTGATCGCTGCATCGACGGCGGGCAGGAGCAGGCTGTGCGGATGCCGCTCCCGGAACGCCCTGGCCAGCGATTCGGCTTCCGGCCGCCGTCCGAGCAGAACGAGAACCTGGACTCTCAGCGCATCGCGCTCCTCGGAGAGCCGGCCCGCGGCATGACGCGACACGTGCTCCTCCAGCGCAATCAACGCCGCCTCGGGCTCCCGGCGCAGCAAGGCGGTCCGTGCCCGCTCGAGCAGGACGTTCTCCTTGTCGAGTGAGCTCTCGGTCGATGCCGGGCCCGGCGCGGGTCGGGCCGGTGACTTGCGCACGGGCTGGGGAGGCGCGGGAACATGTGCGGGGGGAGGTGCAGCGACATGCTCGAGCTGACGCGGAACCGCGGGCAATGCTTCTGGCACGGGAAGCGGCGCCGGGGCGACCACCGCTGCAGGCGCGGGGGCGTTCGACGACATCCAGGTGTAGACGGCGCCTCCTCCGGTCATCGCGCCTGCAGAGAGCAGCGCGGAGGCGATCAGCACCTTCGACAACGCGCCCGACGCAACGACCTCTGCGCCCGGAACGCTCGGGGAAGTCGGAATCTCCGGGGCCGGTGCAAGTGGAACCGTCAGCCCGAGTGTGTCGCTGAGCCGCTCGAAGATCCTGGCTTCCGGCAGGTCCAGTGGATCGGGCCGACGCTGCTCCAGCTCGACGAGGCTGCGCGCGAGTGGCGTGAGCTCTTCCATGATCTCGTGCGTCATCGCCCACCTCCGCCCTGGAGTGCTGCAACCTCGAGGTTGAAGTCGCGCCGCGCCAGTCGCAGCCGGGAGTAGGCCGTGTTCAGCGGGATCCCGATCGCGGCGGCGACCTCGGGGATCGGGTGACCGTCGATCTCGTGCATGACGAACACCGCCCTGCGATCGAGCTCCAACGCGTCCAACGCACGCATCGCGAGGTCCCATCCCTGTGCGGCGGCGAGCTTGTCCTCCGCTGTCCTGGCTTCGTCCTGGACCTCGATCGCCTCGACGACGTCCTCTCGGTGATACGAGTGCTTGCGCTTGTAGTCGAGCACGACGCGGTAGCTGATCCCGAAGAGCCACGGACGAACCGGGCGCGCCGGGTCGTACTTGTGCCACTGCCGGTACGCCGTGGCGAAGATGTCGTGTGCCAGGTCCTCGCGGTCCCGGTCTCGCGCACCCAGACGGGAGATGCTCTTCCAGACATAGGGGAGCTCACGGCGGTAGATCGCCGAGAACATCGCCTGGTGGTCCGAAGGAACCGCAGCAACCGGAGTCATCTCCGGACCGGGTTTGGAACGTGCCGCCGATTCCGTCACCGGAACTCCCATCCCAGCGACACGCCTGCATCGAAGGCCACCGGAGGCGCCTGCCAGATCTCCTGGTTTCCGACGTAGACGGAGCTCCGGAGCAACGGGACATCCAACCCGACCGCAACGCGGCCAAACACACCGGAGAAGAGCTTCCGCTCCGCGAAAACCAGCGGACCGACCGTCGCGGTTGGCAGGATCCCTCGCCGGTCCAGCTTGAACCCATCACCCAGGGCCCGGAGCACCCCGCCGCTGCCACGAACGCAGAAGCCGAAAGGGCCGGCGAGGCCGCAGGCACGGATGGATCCGCGAAGCGCCGATGCATGCACCCGGCCTCCGGCCGCCGAAAGGACGCTCTCGGAGAAAAACGTGCCTTCGACGGAAGCCAGGAACCGGCCGGATCGGACGCCCGCCTGAAGGAAGACCCCGAACGCGGTCTGGGGAAGAAGACCGGCCGCGACCGCTGCTCCCGCGGACGCCTCCAGGTGGACGGGCCACTTCGGCGTAGAGGGGCGGTGCTGCGGCATCGGAGGAGCCGGCGTCGGGACCGGCTCGGGCGCAGGCGGCGCAGGCGCGGGTGGTGTCGGCGGCGCTGGCTCCGCAGCCGGTGGGCTCGCTACCCGCGTGAGGAGCTGCGGATCGATGGCGATTGCGAGCGTCAGCGCCAGTGAATCGGCCAGCGCGCTGCACTGTCCGACAGGCGCTTCGACCTCACGTGCGCCGACGAGCTTGTCGTCCTCGTCTCGGAGCTCGACCGTTCCCTGGAGTCGGCTGTTCCGTTTGACGATGGCGACCGTGGTCAGGAGCCGGGCGTCGGGATCGAATGGGTCGAAACCGAGCCGCGCCGCCACGAGCGCCTGAAGCTCGCTCTCAGAGGGACAGCTCTCCTTCGCCTCGGCCCGGTACTCGAGACGTATCGAGGCCCGCTCGGCGGTCGCCCCCATCGCAGGGAGCGACGCGAGGACCGCCAATGCCACGAGTGGGTAAGAATCCGACATGGGCTCGCCGATTATCGGGCGACGGCCCAATCGAGTTGCGGCGGCGGCTTCGCCACGCGCCTTCCATTGCTGCGTCGACGCCGCGACTCACACAAGTTCGCGAAATCACGTGCCGCTACGGACTCGGCGCCGGCACGTTCGCAGTTCTGGGTCGAAATTGTTGCAAGCGCTCAATCCCCGCGGTCGAGCTTCGTAGGAACTTCCTCGCGCTCGCGCCAGTGCCGGGCCTCGCACCTATCGAGCAGCGCGCGCGCCTCATCCAGCTTCGTCGCGTCTCCCTTCCAGCGGGCCTCCTCCCACAACGTCAGGGCTTCCCAGAGAGGAGAACCGATGCGCTTCGCCTCGGCGTGCGCTGCCTCGAAGTCGCGCCGAGCCGCCTCCGCCCGGTTCGAAAGGGCGTGCAACACGGCCCGCGCGAGGAGGGACAGCGCATGGTGATTTGGACGCTTCCTGCTCAGGCGGCAGGCCTGGTCCACTGCGTCGGAGGCGCGACGTGAGAGCTGCGACCGCTCCTGATCGGACAACCCCGGCTCGCGCAGCCGGTCGAGCAGGCACAGCGCCAGAACCGGGTACAGGTGGAAGGCGAAGTCCTGGAGGATTCTTTTCGACTCGCGGACCTCACGTGCCTGATCGAGCGCCTCTTGCGCTCCGCGCAGATCGCCGTACACCCACTTGAGCTCGCCGAGCCGCATGAGCCCGGTACACTCCACCAGGTTGTCTCCGGACTTGCGCGCAATCGCAATGGACGCCTCCTGGATGCGGATGGCCTCGGCGACATCGCCCGCCCCCCGGAGAACGGAGGCGAGGCGCGAGTAGCTGTCGAAGATGTAGCCGAAGACCATCGCACCGACGCGCTCGAAGATCTGCTGGGCCTTCCTGGCGAGGGCTTCGGCCAGCGCGAACTCACCGCGATAGATGTGCACGTAGAAGAGAGTGATGTAGTTGGCCGAGGCGAGATAATAATCGCCCATGCGAGCGAGCGTGTCCCTCGAACGCAGGGCCAGCTCCTCTGCTCCGCGCCACTCTCCCATGTAGAAGCGCGCCCCTGACTCCATGGACTGCAGCTTGGCATCCTCGAACGCGGACACCGTGCGCCGGTTGGCGCGGGCCCGGTCGAAGCACTTCAACGCGTCCTCATGGCGGCCGAGGACTCCGTACAGGATTGCAAGGGCGCCATAGGCAGAGGAGAGACGAGGGCTTTCGGTGGTGCCCTCGATGGCGGAGTAGCCACGGATCAATCCCAACACCAGCGCGCGGGAATCGTGCTTCCAGAACGCCTGCCCGAGCTGGTGATAGACATCGAAGGCTTCCTCGCGACGACGAACCTCCTCGGGGCTCAGGGCATGCTTCCGGCGCGGCGGGAACATGCGCCGCCACTGATGGCGAACGAACGCCAGCACCAGTGCCACGAGTACACCTGCGCGGGATCGCGGCCACCTCTCGCCCAGTTCGTCGAGCGCGAGGGCCATCTCCCGGGTTGCCTGGAGGGTGGCGCCGCGGTTGGAAAGGACCGCTCCCAGTTTGCGCAGGATGCGAGCCCGCTCCAGACGGTCGCCCAGGTCCGCCAGCACCTCGCGCAGATGCCCCTCCGCCTCCCCCAGGCGGCCGGCGGCGAACTCCACGTCAGCCAGCGATTCGAGCAGCTTGAGCCTGCGCCCCGCCTCTGTCGGTGATTCCCCGATGAGAAGAATTGCCTGTGAGAGGAAGAGGATCCCCGCGTGGTTGTCGCGCTCGGCGCGGGCCCGCTCTCCGGCGCGCACGAGATAGTCCAGCGCGCGGGTGCGCTCCCCCGTACGCGCGAAGTGGTAGGCCAGTTCGTACAGGTGAAGTTCGCGCGAGCCCGAGTATGCCAGCTCGAGCGCGAGGCCCACCGATGCGTGCAGCTCGGCTCGGCGCGCCGGGGGCAGCTGCGAATAGAGCCGTTCGCGCATGCGATGGTCGGCGAAGTGGAAGAGGTCCTCGCCCGCGAAAGGGCGCATCAGCCAACCCGAAACATGCAGGCCGTGGAGCGTCCGGTGCAACGCGCTCGGGGACAGGCGCGCCGCCATGCCGAGTGCGGGCGCCGGGGTGGGGTGAATGCAGACCGTGAGCAGATCGAGCACGACTCGCTCCTGCTCAGCGACGTTCTCGAGTCGCTGTTGGAGGAGCTTCTCCTCGCTGGGCAATGCGTCATCCTGCAGGTTCGAACGGAACACGCCGTCCTCCAGCCGGATCGCCCCCAGCGCTAGCAGTCCCCGCGCCAGCTCCACTGTTCGGAATGGGTTTCCACCCGTTGCGGTGAGCACGGCGTGGGCGAGTGGAGACGGCGCATGGTCGACCCCCACGCACGCGCCCAGGAGCCGCGCCACGCCCTCCGCATCCAGGCTCGGCAGAGTGAGTGCGTTCAGTTCAGACCGCTGCTCGAGCGAGGTGAGCAGCGAGGCGGCGGGAGTGCCCTCCAGTTCTTCGGGGCGAGCGCTGACGACCAGCGCGAGAGACACAGACATCCCCTCTGCTTCGGCCTGCACCAGCTTGCGAACCAGGTAGAGGAGGAACTCGGTGAGGTTCCCGGTCGCCCAATGCACGTCGTGCACGAAGATCGCCAGCGGCGAACGCGAGGCCATCACGAGGAGCAGATCGCTCAAGGCCTCGAACTGCTCCAGTCGCCCGCCGAGGGTGGGAAACGATGCGTCGTTCGCTTTACCACCCGGCATTTCCAGCTGGGGTGCGAGCGGCGCGAGCTGTGCCCAGGCGCGGGTCCAGGCCTCGTCTTCCCAGCTGAGGCGTTCGCAGATCCCGGCGACGAGCTGCGCGAGGGGGCCGTGGCCGGAGGACGCCCCGGGGAAGCACTGAACCTGGACACACGTTCGTCCGGCGACGCGCAGGTCGAGCAGAGGCTCGCGCAGCAGTCGGGATTTTCCGGTACCCGCTTCGCCTCGCACCAGCAGGAGCGGAGGCGGACGACGAGCGCCCGTCGCCAGACGCCGGTCGAGGAATGAATCCAGCTGTGCGTGCGACTCCTCGCGCTGGATGAGCCTCGGGTGCAGCAGCGTGCGCTCGATGATCGGCTCTTCGAGCGGCTCGAGCTCGGCGCCACGTACCAGCGAAGCCAGGACTGCAGCGGCGGAGCGCGGGCGGTCTGCGGGATCCCGAGCGCAGAGCTGCGCGACCAGGTCCACGAGCCATTCCGGAGTGTGCTGCCTCACCGGCTCAGGCCACGGCAGGTTGCCCGCGCACTGCTGTTGAAGGAGGGACTGCGCGTTCGACGCATCGAAGGGAAAGATGCGGCTCAGCAGCTGAAAGGCGGTGACGCCCAGCGAGAAGAGATCGCTGCGAGGATCATCCGCGTCGGGGTCCACCACCAGTTCCGGCGCGCGCCATGGGCCCGTTTGTCCCGCGCCCGTGAGCGCATCCAGGATGCGCGCCCGTTGCTCCGCCAGGCACATCCGCGTCGGTCGCAGGTCCGCGCCATGGACCTGCTGTGCGTGCAGCGCCATCAGCCCGCGACAGACCTGGGCCAGGAGCGCGGCAATGCCCTTCCAGTCCATGCCCTTCGAGGCGGTGAGCAGGTCCGAACCGACGACGCGCTCACGGGTGAACACGAAGTCATCAGTACCGCGGAGCGGTTCCAGTACGTAGACGCGCGCCAGGTGCGGGTCGGTCGTCTGGGCCAATCGCGCGACGTCCCGCTTGAGCGCCACCAACCGCTCAGAGGGTTGAGCCCCGATGCCCCCGAGCAACTCCAGAATCAGCGCGCGTTCAGAATGGATGGAGTCGACCACCACGAAGGCAGCCGCGCCCAGGGTACGCTCTTCTGGGAGTGCTTCGACGATCTGGTAGCGGCCGTTGAGGAGGGCGCCAGGGGCGTACGACTGCGCTGCTGAATCCTGGGGAGCGGGCATGCGCCGCGCAGTGTTCCTCATTCGGCAAGGGAACAGCCAGGCATTCACCGTGGATCCGGCGGTGATGAAGCAGGCGCCCCATGCTCACAATGTGTTCGTATCGCCCACCGAAACTTTGAGCTCCGCCGCGATCAGCGCCGCGCCGATGATGCCGCTGTCGTCTCCGAGCGAGGCGTCCAGGACCTGCACCGCACGCCGCGCGGTGCCGCTGGCGTAGCGCTCCACGCCCTCTTCGATCGACCTGCGCAATGCGGGGGTGTGCATCAGGACGCCGCCGCCGAGGATCAACCTTCCGGGGTTGAGCACGGTCACCTGGTTCGCCACCGCCAGCATCAGGAACGACCGGGCGCGATCGTAGATCTCCTTCGCCACCGGGTCTCCCGCGAGCGCAGCCCGCTCCAGATGGGCCGGGGTCAGCTGCCCCGGGTCGCCGCCGGACACCGCGCGCAGCTGGGTCTCCCGACCCGACTCGAGCGCCTCCCGCATCTGCGCGATCAGGTTGTGTCCGCCGGCGTAGGCCTCCAGGCAGCCCAGCTCACCGCAGCCGCACATCCTCCCGTCCGACACCACCTTCACGTGCCCGAACTCGCCGGCGACGCCGGTCTCCCCGGGGACGAGTCGCTCGTTGGCGATGATCGCGCTCCCCACGCCACTGCCCACGAAAACCACGAAGATGTTCCGGGCGCCCTGGCCCGCCCCGGCGCGGAACTCCCCCCACGCCGCGGCGGAGAGGTCGTTCACCAGGCGCACGGGATGTCCGAGCTTCGCCTCGAGCAGCGCGCCGAAGGGGACATCCCGCCAGTGGAGGTTCGGCGCCACCAGCACGCGGCCGGCCTGCACGTCGAGCTGTCCCGCGACGCCGACTCCGCAGCCCTGGATGGGCGCGCGCTCCATGCCCAGCGCGTCCTTCACCGCCAGGCCGATGGCGTCCACCACGGCCTCGGGCGTGCGCGCCGTCAGCCTCATCCGGGCGGAGGAGAGGATGCGCCCGGACGCATCCACCACCGCTGCCCGGGCATTGGTCCCACCGAGATCGATCCCGAGAAAGGCCACCGTGCGCTCCCGAACTCCGGCTCGACTCAGGCCGTCAACCCGACGTCGGCCTTCACCTTCTCCACGGTGTTCTCGATGAGCTTGCGGATCTCGCCGAGCCGTTCGTTCGTGCTCGCCTCGTAGCGCAGCACGAGGATGGGCTGGGTGTTGGACGCCCGGATGAGTCCCCAGCCGTCGGGGAACGTCACGCGCACGCCGTCCACGTCGATCACCTCGTGACCCTGGCTCCGGAGCAGCTCGGTGGCCCGACGGACGATCTCGAACTTCTTCTCCTCGGTGACGTCGACGCGCAGCTCGGGCGAGGCGAAGGTCTTCGGCACGTCCGAGAGCAGCTCGGAGAGCTTCTTGTCCTCGTGGGTGAGGATCTCCAGCAGGCGCGCGGACGAGTACACCGCGTCGTCGAACCCGTAGTAGCGGTTCTTGAAGAAGATGTGGCCGCTCATCTCTCCGGCGAGCTCGGCGTGCTCCTCCTTCATCTTCGCCTTGATCAGCGAGTGGCCCGCCTTCCACATCACCGGCTTGCCGCCGTGCTTCGCGATGTCGTCGTAGAGGGTGTACGAGCACTTCACCTCGCCCACGATCGCCGCGCCCGGCGATTCCTTCAGCACGTAGCGCGCGAAGAGGATCATCAGCTGGTCGCCCCAGAGGATGTTCCCCTTGTCATCGATGACGCCGATGCGATCCGAGTCGCCGTCGTAGGCGATGCCGACCTCGGCCTTCTCGCGGTGCACCGCCTCGATCAGATCCTCGAGGTTCTCCACCACGGTCGGATCCGGGTGGTGGTTGGGGAACCGGGCGTCCATCTCGCAGAACAGCGGGACGACCTCGAAGCCCATCGACCGGAACAGCGGGACCGCCACTTCGCCGCCTGTGCCGTTGCCCGCGTCGATGACGATCTTCATTCCCTTGCGACCGACCTTCACCGTCTGCCGGATGAAGTGGTTGTACGGGGTGACGATGTCGAAGGAGCTGACCTTGCCGGTGGGTCCGGTTTCGAAGTCCTGCTTCTCGATCATCCGGCGCAGGTCCTGGATCTCCGACCCATGGAAGGTGGTCTTGCCAGCGCCGATCTTGAACCCGTTGTATTCGGGCGGGTTGTGGCTGCCGGTGATCATGGCGAGCCCATCCACCGGGAGGGTGTTGGCGGCGAAGTACGTGAGCGGCGTCGGCACCACGCCGATGTCGACCACGTTGATGCCGGTCGAAGTGAGCCCCTTCGACAGCGCGTCACGGAAGCGCGTGGAGGATTCGCGGCAGTCGCGGCCCACGACGACGGTGCGGCCGCCCTTGCGCTTCACCACGGTTCCGAGGCCCTTGCCCAACAACTCCACGACGTCGTCGGTCAGGTCCTTGTCGACCAGACCGCGGATGTCGTACTCGCGGAAGATGTGCGGATTCATGCGCGCGGTATACACCGGCGCGAGGCCGGTGGGAGAGATCACGATGGCCAAACCGACCGTCTGAGCGGAGTTTTCGAAGCGCACGTGATCTCCTCTCGCCCCCTCCGGAAGCTCGTTTCGGTCGCGATCCTGCGCCAATGGATCGCGCGAGCGCGACGATCAGAGCGGGCCGCGACGGCTGCCCCACGCGCGGCCTTTCTTCTCGACGGTGGCCAGCTCCACGGTGACGTAGTCGCGACCGGCCGTCCGGTCCACTCCGACCACCAGCTTCTCCGGCGCGGGCTCGTAGCGGTCGGCTCCGGCCCACTCGTTCTTCGGGGGAAGCAGCGCTGCGATGCTGAAGGCCCGCGGCGGCCCGGCCGGAGGGAGCAGCACCAGGTGGTCGCCCCAGTGCAGCCAGAATCCCCCACCCCGCCGCTGCCCCATGCCATGCACGGCGCGGTCCGCGACGCTGTCCCTGTCCCGGTGAGGGAACGCCGGCAAATCCCACCCGGTCCGCTCCCCGTTCGCTCCGTGATGGCGAATGGACAGGCCGCCGTCCGGCTGCGCGGCGAGCTCCATGTAGTCGCCCGAGCTGGTCAGGAACGTGCGCGACGCGTCGCTCTCGCTGCCGGGCGGCAGCAGGCGGTACTCCACTGCCGGGTCACCGTAGCGAAAGCGCAGGAGACCGAGGGACGTGTTCACGCCCCTGGGCGGCGAGTGCCGCGTGAGGAGCGCGAGCCCGTCGGCGGTGCTGCCGGGCACGAGTCCCACGTAGTCGGTGAACAGCTCGGGGCGGTGGATGACGCGCTCGCTGGCGCGGGCGCCATCGATGTCGACGACGATGATCGCGTCGACGACGCAGTCGCGCGCCGTGCAGCCGTGGTTCGGGTTCGGCTTCACGAACGTGGCGCCGCGCGCCGAGGTGTGCCACCGCTGCCCGTGGACGCGGAACAGCCGCCGCGGTGGACCGCTGCGGTCGAGCGGCACCAGGTAGGCCTCGTTGATGTCCGGCGACCGGCCCATGACCCGGCCCGTCATGTAGACGAGCGCGTTCCGACCGTCCTCGGAGAAGTACAGCCCCTGCAGGCCACCCTGGAAGCCCTTCACGTCCGACGCCGGCCAGGGGAACCGCTCGTGGACGCCCGCCGCGGGTTGAAACAGGTGGAGCTCTCTCTCGGCCGACCAGGACGCGAGGACCCGCCCGCCCTCGTCGTCCGTCGCCATGCGATAGATGCTGCGGCCGGGGACGCCGTACAGCAGCTGCCAGGGCTCCTTGCCGCTCCTGCGCGCGTACAGCTCGGTCTGCCCGACGGAGACGGTGACGCCGTCGAAGGCCAGGATGCGTCGCTGGCCGCTCAGGCTCGTCGCGACCTGCGGCAACGGCGGCGGCGCGTCGGAGTTCGGCGCCGGAGGCGTCCATGTCACCGCGCGCTTCTCCAGGGTGGCCATCTCGAGGAAGCGGTAGTCGCGACCGCCGCCCATCTCGATTCCGACCCAAAGTCCCTCGGGACGCGCGACGTAGACGTAGGCGCCCGCCCACTCGGTGCCACGCCCGAGCACCTGGCTGATGTCGACCTTGCGCGGGGGCTCGCTTCCCCGCACCAGCACCAGGTGGTCGGCCCAGTGCAACCACAGGCTGCCGTCCGCGCGCTCACCGACGCTCTCGAACCAGCCCTTTTCCCGGCGCCCGCGCGCGTCGGTCCACGGCGGAATCGTCGTCCGCGTCTCCTGCCCCGCCGCGGTCATCCGCGTCATGGTCAGGCTCCGGTCTTCCCCCTGCCGCACCTCGATGAAGTCGCCCGCCCGCGTGAGGAGCGACTGCTTGTAGTCCGACGTGTTGCTCTCCGACAGCCGCTGGAGCTGGGGACTGCCGCCGAAGCTGAAGCGCAGGAGGCTCCTCGAGTTCACTTTGTCGGCGCGGACGGTGACCTGGGCGGCGAAGCGGACGTCGTCGCGCCCCTTCACCGGGAGGGCGACGCCGACGTGACGGTTGCCGGCCTCGAGGAGCGTGCGCCGCGTAACGCGTTCGCCGCTCAGCTCGATCGCGATGATCTTGTCGATGTCACAGCCGCCCTGCATGCAGGACATCTGCCAGCTGCGCGGCTTGATGAGGATCGCGCCGCGCGTCGAGAACTGCAGCTCTACCCCCTCCTCGACGAACAGCATCCGGGGCGCCGTCTTGCCGTCGAGCCCCACCCGGTACGCCGCGACCACCGTGCGCTGTCCGTTCCAGGCGCGCATGTACGGGTGACCGTCGATGAACACGATCGCGTCGCGCCCGTCCTCCGCGAAGCGCACCTCCTCGACGTTGAAGGTGTCCGCGGGATACCCGGGCGGCGCGGGCGGCTTGGGCAGCTCGACGTGCGTTCCGCGCCTCCGGTCGAACAGGTGGAACACGCGCTCCTGCTCCCACGACGCGAGGATCCGTCCGTCCTCGCCGACGTCGATGCGATAGAGGTTGTCGCCCGCAACCTGGTGCAGCGTGCGCCAGCGCTTCGAGCCCTCCTCCAGCAGCTGGAGCCGGGATCCGCCGACCGAGAGGTAGCCGCCCGGGATCGGACGCAAGCCGACGGCCCCGCGCAGCCGCATCGTGGAGCTGCCGACCCTGGCCCGCTCCTCGACGCCCTCGGCGTGGACCGGCGCGGACGCCGACCCCATCCAGGCCACCAGTGCCACCAGACACGACCACGTGACGCCCCGCACGCTACCCAGCATCAGCCACCCTCCGTCGCTTGCCTAGAGCCTCGACGGGGCCGGCCAACAAGGCATTCAAGGCCGAGCGCTTCGGCACCAGGGTCATGAACGCCAAGGTGGGCGTCGCGCTCAGGCGCTCAGACATCGACGCCCGGTCCCGGGTGGACACGGGATTTTCCCCATGCTGGCATTTCAGCCATGCGCCCCCTCGCGGACCTCTCCTCGCCCATCGGCGCGGCGCGCTTCGATCCGGAGCTCGGCATCTGGAGTGCCCCGGTCACCGTGGCCAGCTCCGGGGCGCCCACGCACCACCTCTCGTTCCTCTCCATTGCCACCGACGGTCAGGGCAATGCCTTCGGCACGTGGACGGCGAACCTGCCGGACACGGACGAGAAGGCCGCGACGGCCTCGCGCTTCGACGGAACCTCCAACGCGTGGTCGGTCCCCTACGCCTTCGAGACCCGGCGCTCGATCGTCGGAACGCGCGCGGCCATGGGGACCGCCGGTCAGGGCTGGGCGCTCTCCACCCAGCCGAACGACTCCGGGGCCGCGGAGCTCACCGCCCGCGAGCTTCGAGCCGATGGAAGCTGGAGCCCGGCACAGGTGATCGGCCACGGCCGGATCTCCGACGCCGAGGCCAATGCGCAGGGGGTCGTGCTCGTCGGGGCCGAGCTGGCCTGGTACAGCAGCGCCCAACCCATGTTCGCCAACGCCCCTGCGGCGACGTTCTTCGTTCCGCGGTGAACCCGACCGCAAAGGCGAGCAGCGCGAGCGGTCACCATGTGCTCGCACTGTTCGCCTTGTCGTTGGTCGGGAGCACTCAGGGGCCCGCCGGTGGCTCAGTAACGGCCATGGCCGTGGCCGTGGTCGCGCCCGTGGTCGTGGCCGTGGTCGCGCCCGTGGTCGTGGCCGTGGTCGCGCCCGTGG
>JBAWAM010000669.1:0-1756 GCA_049589315.1 Myxococcaceae bacterium | reverse complement strand
ACCAGAGCCTTCGGACCGCAATCCTCGCGCTTCATAAGAAGGGCCACGGAATCCGCACCATCGCTCGGACCATGAAGCTGTCGCGCGGCGCTGTTCGCGATGTTGTCCGCGCCGGCACCGCCGAAGTGCCCCGCCAGACGCGGCCGGAGAAGGCGGAGCCTCATGAATCGGACATCCGCGAGCTGTACGAGCGATGCAAGGGCAACCTGGTTCGCGTGCACGAGGAGTTGCTCGCGCAGGGCGCGACCCTGTCGTACCAGGCGCTCACCGGGTTCTGCCGCCGACGGGGCATCGGCAACGAGCCGCAGAAGCCTGCAGGTAGGTACACGTTCGAGCCGGGGGCGGAGATGCAGCACGACACCTCTCCGCACTGGGTTCGCATCGGCGGTGTCGAGCGCCAGGTGCAGACCGCGTCCGTCGTGCTGGCCTACTCGCGGATGCGTTTCATCCAGCTGTATCCGAGGTTCGACCGCTTCACCTGCAAGCTCTTCCTTCACGACGCCATCGAGTTCTTCGGCGGTGTCTGCCAGACGTGCATGGTCGACAACACGCACGTCATCGTCCTCAAGGGCACCGGCAAAGAGATGGTCCCGGTCCCCGAGATGGCGGCCTTCGGCGAGCGGTACGGATTCCAATTCGTCGCTCACGAGAAGGGGGATGCAAACCGGTCCGCCCACGTCGAGCGAGGGTTCGACCACGTCGAGCGCAACTTCCTCGCCGGGCGCGAGTTCTCCGACTTCGCCCACGCAAATCGCGAAGCCCGCGCCTGGAGTGAGCGCGTCAACGACAAGACCCGCCGCGCGCTGCACGCCTCGGCCCGCGAGCTTTTTGCGAAGGAGCAGCCGCACCTCATTCCCCTCCCCGAGTGGGTGCCCGAGGTGTACGTGCTTCATCACCGCATCGTCGACATCGAGGGCTATGTGCACGCGGACGGGCACATCTACTCGGTGCCGTACCAGTTGATCGGGCGCCAGGTTGAGCTCCGCGAAACCAAGGACAAGGTCCGCGCTTTCGTCGGTCCAAGAATGGTGGCCGAGCATGAGCGCGTGTTCAGCTTCGAGAAGCGGCGCATGACCCAGGAGCAGCACCGTCCGCCCAAGGGCGAGGTCGCGCGGATCGAGAAGCAGCCCACGCCCGACGAGCGCGAGTTGCACGCCGCCGAGCCGCCGGTTCCCGAGTACGCGAAGGCGGTGAAGAAGCGAGCATCGAATCGCTGGCCGGCCGTGATGCGCAGGCTTGCCCAGATGCGGCGGGATTACCCACGCAAGCCGTTCCTCGACGCGGTGGCGACCGCCTCGCATTACGGCCTCTACGACCTGGACCGGCTGGAGCGCATCGTGCTCCGCAACATCGCAACCGAGTACTTCGTCGCGCCGGCCGATCGAAGACCTCACCACGAGGACCCTCAAGATGAAGGATGAGTTGGAGCAATTGCTCCGAAGCCTGCACCTCCGAAAAGTCGCGGAGCTGTTCGACGAGGAAGTGAAACGGGCGGAGAAGCAGAAGGTCACCTACGAAGAGTTCTGCAGCCGCCTGTTCCGCGCACAGTGGCAGAGGAACCAGGAGACCGCGCTCGCGTACCGCATCAAGCAGGCGCGAATGCCGGAGCAGTGGAGTCTCGAGACCTTTCCCTTCAAGCGACAGAAGGGGGTCGATCAGCGGCAGATCCGCACGTTCGCGGAGCTCGACTTCATCCCGAAGGCGGAGAACATCGTGTTCGTCGGCGGTACCGGGGTCGGCAAGACCGGGCTTGCTT
>JBAWAM010000668.1:0-6962 GCA_049589315.1 Myxococcaceae bacterium | reverse complement strand
GCTCCCGCCGTTGTCGGTCGACAGCTCCACCGTCCCGCCCGGCGCGGCCAGGTGCAGGTCGACGTCCTCGAGCCAGGTGTGGTCGACATTGACGCCCACCGCCACGGCCGTGACGGTACCGGCGACGCTGACCTGGATGGTCGACACGCCCGTTCCCTGGTCGGGCACCGCGATCGACAGACCTGTTTGCGCGAAGGCGTGAAGGTTCGAGCCGCCCGGGCACGTCAACCGGGCCGCGCAGGTGCTCGGTGCACCCATGCAGGTGAATCCGTACTCGACCTGGCACGAACCGCTGCACCCGTCTCCGCCGTTCGCGTTGCCGTCGTCACAGGCCTCTCCAGCGCCCGCGACGCCGTCTCCGCAGATCTGGCAGCTCGCCAGCGCCGAACACTCGCTGTCGGCGCAGTCCGTTTGCCCGTCGCCATCGTTGTCGAGGTTGTCGCCACACGCCGCGCCGACCTCGCAGTTCGTGCACACGCAGAGCATCAGGCTGTAGTCGTTCACGATCCCGTCATCGCTGCTGACGCCGTCGACCACCGCCAGCGACCAGGTCCCCGCTGCCGGGATGCCCTCGAGCGAGGACAGCGGCGCCTCCGGCCGGAACTCACCCGAGAACGGCGCGGCCCCGGAGGTGATGGCGGTCGACGCGGAGTCGAGGAACAGCGTGCCGGAATAGTGATCTCCGCTCCCTCCATTGCCGGAGGACAGGTCCACGGCGCTGCCCGTCGGTGGCACGAGCGAAAGGCTCAGGTTCGAGTCGCGCGTGTGCAGGAGATCCACTCCCACGGCGGCAGCGGTCACGATCCCCGGCGCGGTGAGGGTGACCCTGGACTGCGCAGCCGCGGTGTCGCTCACCGGCTGCGGAAGATCGGTCGCCGAGACCACGATCAGCGAGGAGCCTGCGGCACAGGCCAGCTTCGACGTGCAGGTGCTGACGAGCTCGCCCGCGCAGGTGAAGCCCAGCTCGACCTCGCAGGTCGGGCCGCAGCCGTCGTCGCGGCGCGTGTTCCCATCGTCGCAGACCTCGGCACCGGTGATGGCGCCGTCGCCACAGACCGCGCAGGCGTTCGCGGTGCGGCACTCGGTGTCCGCGCAGTCGGTCTGCCCGTCGGCATCGTTGTCGACCGCGTCGTCGCAGGCCGCGCCGGCCTCGAGCGTCGCATCCACGCACATCATGAGGATGTACTCGTTCAGGGTTCCCGTATCCCCGCTGCCGTCGTCGCCGACCGACAGCGACCAGGTGCCGGTGGCGAAGCCCAGGTTGACCGAAGAGAGCGGTGCCTCGGGACGGAACTCACCCGTATACGGAGGGGACCCCGCCGTGACGGCCGTCGCGGCCGAATCCAGAATCCAGGTCCCCGTGTAGTTGTCCCCATTGCCGCCGTTGTCGGTGGACAGGTCGACGGTGCCGGTCGGCGAGACCAGGAGGATGTCCAGGTCGCCGGCGAAGGTGTGCCGGATGGAGAAGCCGACGCCGACGCGGGTGACCACTCCCGGGGCGCTCACGGCGATGTCGGAGCGCGCCGTGGCGTTGTCGTTGACCGCCCTCGGAAGGTCGTTGGCCGCGAACACCCGGAAGGTGGAGCCGGTCGCGCACGGGAGCCGCGGCGCGCAGGCGCTCGGGGTTCCGGTGCAGACGTACGCAAGCTCGACCGTGCAGGTGGCGCTGCAGCCATCACCCGCGACGGTGCCCAGGTCATCACAGGTCTCGGCGCCCGCGACGATCCCGTCGCCGCAGCGGGTGCTGCACACCGATGGCGCAGTCGCGGTACAGGTGAAGCCCGGCACGATGGCGCAGGCAGCATCGCAGCCGTCACCGCTCGCGCGGTTGCCGTCGTCGCACACCTCACCCCCGACGATGTTGCCGTCGCCGCAAACCGGCGCGCAGGTGCTGGGCGTGGTGCCCGTACAGGCGTAACCCGTCTCGACGGCGCAGGTCGCGTCGCAGCCATCGCCCGTCCTCGCGTTGCCGTCGTCGCACGCCTCTGTGTCGACCCTGAAGCCATCACCGCACACCGACGTGCAGACGCTCGGGGAGCCTGCACAGACGTAACCGGCCTCGAGCGCACAGGTGCTGCTGCAGCCATCGTTCGAATCGGCGTCGCCGTCATCACACGTCTCTCCGCCCGTGATGATGCCGTCGCCGCAGACCGCCGCGCACACGCTCGGCGTGCCAGAGCAGGCGTAGCCGACCTCGAGCGCGCAGCTGGAATCGCAGCCGTCGTTCGGGTCCGCGTCGCCGTCGTCACAGGCCTCGGCCCCGGCGGTCACGCCGTCTCCACAGGTCGTCTCGCAGACGCTGGGCTGACCGGCGCACTGGAACCCGACCTCGAGCGCGCAGGACGCACTGCAGCCGTCGTTCGCGTCGATGTCCCCGTCGTCGCAGGCCTCGATGCCAGCGATCACGCCGTCGCCGCAGGCCGTCTTGCAGACGCTGGGTTCCCCAAGGCAGCCGTAGCCGCGCTCGATGGCGCAGGCGGCATCGCAGCCGTCGTTTGCGTGGGTGGCGCCGTCGTCGCAGGCCTCGCCGCCGACGATCATGCCGTCACCGCAGGTCGCGACGCAGACGCTCGGCTCACCGGTGCAGGAGAAGCCCTCCTCGGGCTGGCAGTTGGCGCCGCAGCCGTCGCCCGCGTTGAGATCCCCGTCGTCGCAGGTCTCGCTGCCGATGATCCTGCCGTCGCCACAGGTCGCCTTGCAGGTGCTGGGTTCGCCCCTGCAGAAGTAGCCGTCGTCGACCTCGCAGGTGGGGCTGCAGCCGTCGCCTGCGTCGGTGTTGCGGTCGTCGCACGTCTCCGCGCCGGCGGTCACGCCGTCGCCGCAGGTGGTCACGCAGACGCTCGGCGTGCCCTCACAGGTCCAGCCTTCTTCGATCGTGCACGACGCGCTGCAACCGTCGGCCGAGGAGGTGTCGCCATCGTCGCAGACCTCCACCCCGGCGAGGATGCCGTCGCCGCAGCCGGTGCTGCACACACTCGGCGAGCCCTGGCAGGACCAGCCGGTCTCGATCGCGCAGGTGCTGCTGCAGCCATCGTCGCTCTCGGTGTCGCCGTCGTCACACGCCTCGACGCCCGCCTTCACACCGTCTCCGCAAGTGGCGACGCACGCGCCCGCCGAGCAGGTGGTCCCGGCTCCGCACGCGTTCCCGCAGGCGCCGCAATTCGAGGAGTCGTTCTGGGTGTCGGTACACTCGGCAGCCCCGCCGCCGCCGCCACATGCCGCAAGGACCAGGACCGCTGGCAGGACCCACGACAACTTCCATCCACGAATGTGCACGGTTCCGTCTCCCCCTCCCTGCTCAGCGAGCAGGGACTCGTGAAGAGGTGAAACTTTGCACAAAGTTTACAGACATACAAAAACCCACCCGAAACGGCGGGGTGGGTCCAGTGCACCGGGTTCAGGAGCTGAAGTTGCTAGCTGCCGGATCTCTGCTGGTCGGAGTAGATGGCGTCGGCGATCCGGTAGGCGGAGCCCTCCAGCCGGGTGATGGCGTCCTTGAGCTTCGCGGGATCGGTGGTGTCCAACACGCCCTTGAGGAACTCGAGGTCGACCTTGATCTCGTCGCGGTCCTTCTCGGTCAGCATGCTGGCGTACTCCTCCAGCGACTTCTCGGTCGTGTAGATGAGGCCATCCGCGTTGTTCCGCAGGTCGGCGATCTCGCGCTTCTTCTTGTCGTCCGCGACGTGCGACTTCGCGTCCTCGATCATCCGCTGGATCTCCTGCTCGGTCAGGCCCGAGTTGGAGATCACGCGCACCTGCTGCACCTTGCCGGTCCCGAGATCCTTCGCCGACACGTGCACGATGCCGTTCGCGTCGATGTCGAAGGTGACCTCGATCTGCGGAACGCCACGCGGCGCGGGCGGGATGCCCACCAGTTCGAAGCGGGCCAGGGTCTTGTTGTCCGTGGCCATCTCGCGCTCGCCCTGCAGGACGTGCACGCTCACCAGCGGCTGGTTGTCCACCGCGGTCGAGAACACCTGCCCCTTCTTGCAGGGGATGGTGGTGTTCTTCTCGATGATCTTGGTGAACACGCCACCGGCGGTTTCGACGCCGAGCGACAGCGGGGTGACGTCCAGCAGGAGGACGTCCTTCACCTCGCCCTTGAGCACGCCGCCCTGGATGGCCGCGCCGACCGCCACGACCTCGTCCGGGTTGATGCCCTTGTGCGGCTCCCTCCCGAAGATCTCCTTCACCTTCGCCTGCACCGCCGGCATGCGGGTCATGCCGCCGACGAGCAGCACCTGGTTGATCTGCGCCGCGGTGATCCCCGCGTCCTTCAGGGCGATCCGGCAGGGCTCGATGGTGCGCTCGACCAGGTCCGCCACCAGCGCCTCGAGCTGATGCCGCTCGATCGTCTCGGTGAGGTGCTTGGGCCCGGTCGCGTCTGCGGTGATGAACGGGAGGTTCACCTCCGTCTCGGTGGCCGAGGACAGCTCGTGCTTGGCGCGCTCCGCCGCCTCCTTGAGCCGCTGCAGCGCCATCCGATCCTTGCGGAGATCGAGGTTGTGCTGCTCCTGGAAGCGCTTCGCCAGCCAGTCGATGAGCCGCTGGTCGAAGTCCTCGCCGCCCAGGAAGGTGTCGCCGTTGGTCGACTTGACCTCGAACACGCCGGCGTTGAGCTCCAGGATCGAGACGTCGAAGGTGCCTCCACCCAGGTCGTAGACGGCGATCCGCTCGGCCTTGCTCTCCTTGTCGAGGCCGTAGGCCAGCGCGGCGGCTGTGGGCTCATTGATGATGCGGAGCACGTTCAGCCCGGCGATGCGGCCTGCGTCCTTGGTCGCCTGACGCTGGGAGTCGTTGAAGTACGCCGGGACGGTGATCACCGCTTCGGACACCGTCTCACCGAGGTAGTCCTCCGCGGTCGCCTTCATCTTGCCGAGCACCATCGCGGAGATTTCCTGCGGCGAAATCTGCTTGCCGCGGACGTCGACCCACGCGTCGCCGTTCTGGGCGGAGACGACCCTGAACGGGCTCGCGGAGATCGCCTTCTTCGCCTCGGGCGAATCGAACCTTCGGCCGATCAGCCGTTTCACGGCGAACAGCGTGTTCTCGGGATTGGTGATCGCCTGTCGCTTGGCAATCTGACCGACCAGCCGCTCGTCGGACTCCGTGAACGCGACCATCGAAGGCGTGGTGCGGCTGCCCTCGCTGTTCGGGATCACCACCGGCTCCCCGCCTTCCATCACGGAGACGCAGGAGTTGGTGGTGCCCAGGTCGATTCCGATGACCTTGCTCATGAGTTCCTCACCCCTTTACTCGGGCTGGGGCGACGACGGCTCCGGCTTCACGACATCGCTCGACTCGGCAGTGTCCGATTCCTGCGGAGAGGGGGACTCCGCGGCCGCCGGCGCCTTGCTCACCATCACCAGCGCCGGCCGGATCAGCCGATCATTCAACGTATAGGCGCGCACCAGCTCGGTCACGACGTGGTTCGGCGGGAGCTCGGTGGTCTCCACCTGCTGCATCGCTTCGTGGAACCGGGGATCGAACGGCTGGCCCACCGACGACAGGCTCTTCACGCCGTGCTTGCCCAACGCGTCCTCGAACTGCTTGCGCGTCATGGCCACGCCGGTCTTCAGGCTGTCGAAGTCGGTGGCGCTGTTCGCGTGCTCGAGCGCTCGCTCCAGGTTGTCGATCACCGGGAGGAAATCCCGGAGCAGCCGCTCGGCTCCGAATTTCTGGATCTCCTCCTTCTCCTTCTGCGCGCGCTTCTTGAAATTTTCGAGGTCCGCGGCCGCCAGGAGCATCCGCTCATGGGTGTCCTTGAGCTTCTCCATCAGCTCGCGACCCTTCGCCTGCGACAGCTCCAGCTGCGCCTGCAGCGATTCGAGCTCGCCCGCTGACGCCGGTTCAGTCGCAGGCGCTTCGGCGCCCGGAGCTTCCGTTCGCCGTTCGACACTTTCCAGCGCCTCGCGGATCACGTCCTGGGAAATGTCTGCTTCGAAGTTGCCCTTGTCGGGATTGGCCACGACCTGACTATGACACGCGCCGAACGGTCCACCAACCCCCCGAAACGACACGCCAAAACCCGCTCGCTGGGGTCGGGTGGGTGATTTCACCCCGGGTCAAGTTCGAGCAGCAGGCGTGCAATGATGCAGTCGGGGCGTTGTACTTAGGATCAGCTGGTGGGCTTGCGACCAATTGACTTCTTCGGAGTGGCGGAGCGGGCGGGCTTCTTCTTCGCCGCGCTGCTCGCCGCCGGCTTCTTCGGGCCGACGGTCTTCCGGGGAGCGGCCTTCTTCGCTGCGCCGGCCGGCGCCGGGCGGGCAGTCGTCTCGGGTCGCGACGCGGTGGGCGACGAACGCTTCGTTTCACGTGACGGCTCGTCCTTCGCGGGCGCCTTCTGCTGCTGCTCGGAGAGGTTGCGGAACGCGACCTCCGCCTTCTGGGCGCCCTTCTCCACCAGGTCGGCCACGTCGTTCGCGGTGCGTCGCGCCCACTGACCTACATCCTGCAGGCCCTCGCGCATCTTCTTCTGGCGCTCCGGATCCTTCAGGTCGGTCGCCAGGCGCCCTGCCTCGGTCCGGATGTCCTCGCCCATGCGCTTGAGGTCATCGCCCGCGCGCTTGAGGAAAACCTTGAACTGCTCCTCCCAATTGGAATTCGCCATCTGTGCACCTCCGTGAATGCATCTAGCGCCGCGACCGTCGTACGGGCAAAAGGTTTCCCTCCCTGAGGAGAACGCATGAGAGCCGCTGCCATTGCCCTGACACTTCTGGTTGCTTCCACAGCGCTGGCGGATCGCGACCGCGACAACGACCCGATCGTGCTGAACGAGCGCCGGATCAACGAGCGGCTCGATCAGCTCGAGAAGCTCCTCGAGAAGATCGAGAAGGAGAAGAACAGGAGGGACCGCACCAGGCTGGTCACGAAGGCGCTCGAGGAGATCGACGACCTCCGCAAGACGGTTCGCCGCGCCCCCGAGCTCGATCAGCGGCCGCAGCACCCGCAGCACCCGGCGC
>JBAWAM010000667.1:0-5608 GCA_049589315.1 Myxococcaceae bacterium | reverse complement strand
CGCTACTCCGGCGACGAGGTGAACATCATCTATTACCTCGGCGTGGCGAACCCGAACCCCTTCCTGCTCCGGTTCGAGGAGCTCTCGTACAAGGTCGAGGTCAACGGCAAGCAGATCGCCGAAGGCGCGCGCCGGGGCGAGAGCGTCGACCCCGCCGCGACCGGGATCTTCGAGGTGCAGGTGTCCGTGTCGAAGGACACCGTGGGACCCGACGTGAAGAAGCTGATCGCCACCGGATCGGTGCCGTACGTCGTCACGGGCGAGCTCAAGGGCGACCTGTTCAGCGTGCCGTACCGCCTCGAAGGCTCCGTGAAGCTCAACGACTCGTCGAAGTAGCCTCTTGCCCGTCTATCGCCTCAACCCCGATGACGACGGATTCCCGGATCCGGAGCTCGCCGACCGCAGCGGGTTGCTCGCGGTCGGCGGAGATCTCCGCCCGTCGCGGCTGCTCAGTGCCTACTCCCTGGGGATCTTCCCCTGGTACAGCGACGGCCAGCCTTTCCTCTGGCACTCGCCGGACCCGCGCTTCGTCCTCGAGCCGGCGAAGTTCCACGTCCCCCGCTCTCTGAAGAAGACGATCAAGCGGGGCCTGTTCGAAGTGCGGCTGGATACCGCGTTCGAGCAGGTCATCGACGCCTGCGCCCGCGTCCGCCGCCCCGGTCAGAACGGGACGTGGATCACCGACGAGATGCGCGAAGCGTACGTGGAGCTGCACCGGCTCGGGTTCGCCCACTCCGCCGAGAGCTGGCTGGAAGGCCGACTCGTGGGCGGACTCTACGGCGTGAGCCTGGGCAGCGCATTCTACGGCGAGAGCATGTTCGCCCACGTCTCCGAGGCCTCGAAGGTCGCGTTCGCCGTGCTGGGCGAACAGCTGATCGCCTGGGGCTTCACGTTGATCGACTGCCAGCAGGAGACGGAGCACCTCACCCGCTTCGGCGCAGAGCCGTGGCCGCGCGCCCGGTTCCTCGCGGAGCTGGAGAAGGCGCTCGAGGCGCCGACCCGACGTGGGAAGTGGCGTCTCGAGACACCCACGTGAACCTCTCCACGAGCCTCGAGGCCGACTACAATCGCGCCATGTCTTCGACACACTCCTGGCCCGAACTTTCGTGGAACGTGTCTTCACAGCGCGTGCAGTGGCTCATCGATCGCACGAAGGAGATGGGCGACAAGGCGCGCGCGTTCGAGCTCGCGCTGGAGGCGTGCTCCGAGGCCGGTGAAGTGCCGCTTTCGAAGGTGGCGGACGAGCTGGAGCTCTGGGAGCGCACCTCCGCAAACGTGTGGATGTACGTCGGCCTGGGCGAAGGGAAGCAGGTCGCGGCCGACGACGTCCCGGCGCACGCCGAGGAGCTGCAGAAGGTCTGGCTGAACCTGTGCGAGCAGCGCCAGGCCATCCTCCAGAAGCTGGAAGCGGCCGCGGCCAGAGTGCTCGCGCGCGAGGCTGTCGCAAAGGTGGAGTACGCGCACCTCCTGGAGCGCGCCGGTGAGCTCCCCTCCTTCGGTGCGACCGTCGATGCGCTGGGGACGCCGCAGAACATCCTCATCGCGGCGGAGGTCTCGAAGCCGGTGACCGGCGACGAGCTCCGTCAGCGCCACGCGGCGGAGGCGAAGGCGCTCCCCGAACCAGCGGACTTCAAGTCGCTGGTCCATCTCCTCCCGCCACCGTGGGTGCAGTCGATCTTCGAGTCGATGGGCCTGGAGATCCCGCGCGAGCTGCTCACAGCGGAGGCATCGAAGTCGCGCTCGGCCCTGCACAAGCAGGTGCTGATCGAGCGCATGAGCCCGGAGCTGCTGAAGCAGGCCCTGCTCGCGCTGAACGAGCCGGCCCGATCGCTGCTGCTCGAGATGGTGAACGCGGGCGGCGCGATCCGGTACGCAGAGGCGTGCCAGCGCTACGGGCGGGACGATGCCGACGGGTTCTTCTGGCTCGACCGCTCGCCCTCGGGGCCCATTGCCCACCTGAGGCGGGCAGGATTCGCCTTCGTGGGGATGAGCGGGGCGAGGCAGCTCCTGGTGGTCCCTGCCGACCTGGTCGGGCCGATCCGGGAGCTGCTCGCATGAGGCTGGAACCCGTCAGACCTTGACCGGGTACCCACCGCCCTCCAGCTCGGACAGGCTGCGGAACTTGTGCGCCACGCCTTCGCGGCCGCTTCCGGGCATCGTCGTATTCCCGCCGACCGTCATGTACCCGACCAGCTTGCCGCTCTTGTAGACCGGCTCGGCGACGATCTCGACGTGCGACCACTTGCTGAAGGTCACCGCCATCCCCGGCTGGAGCTGGTGCTTGTCGGTCCATTGCCCGAGCTTCTTGATGATCGACTTGATGCCGGCAACCGCCCACTGGTCGCCGCCCGGGAGCGGCATTCCAGCCTGGCGGTAGACCCACGAGACGAACTTCGCGCACCAAGGCCAGCCGGTCTTGCCGCCCGTGAACTTCGTGATGGCGCCGGCGTTGTTGCCCGACTCCAGCGTTCCCACCACCGATTTCCCGATGCTCAGGAGCTTCTGCATCTTCTCCTTGAGCGTTCCGGTCAGGTTCGTCACCGCCTTGGTGAAGGTGTCCGCAATCTGCGAGAGCCCGCCCGACTTCGGCGTCGACGACCCTGTGGATCCAACTCCCGCCGATCCCGTGGCCGAGCCGACGCTGCCCGGAATCTGAATCTTCTGTCCGGGATGAATCAGGTCCGGGTTCTTGATCTGCGGATTGGCGCGGATGAGCGCATTCAAGCTCACGCCGTTGCGCCGAGCGATATTCCAGAGGCAGTCACCTCGAACGACGTTGTACGAGCGAACGGCACTCACGCAGGTTCCTCCTGGATGGAATCAGTCTGACCCGGATTATCGCAGCGCGGCCGCCGAGGTTGCTGGTTTTCGAGCCCGGTCGCACCTTCAAGGGCGATGGCCCTGCCCTTCCAGCCGCCTCTGGCCCCGATGCTGGCGCAGCTCCAGCCCGACATCCCCGAGGGTGCAGGCTGGCTGTACGAACCGAAGTGGGACGGGTTTCGCGCCGTCGTCTTTCGCGATGGCGACACTGTGCAGTTGGTGAGTCGGAACGGTCAGCCGCTCGAGCGCTATTTCCCCGAGTTGGTCGGATGGCTCCACGATGCGCTGCCCCGGGCGTGCGTCGTCGACGGTGAGATCGTCATCGCCGGCCGCGAATCGCTCGACTTCGACGCGCTGCTCCAACGCATCCATCCCGCGCCGTCGCGGATCGCGAAGCTCTCCCGGGAGACCCCTGCGACCTTCGTGGCCTTCGACATCCTGGCGCTCGCCCACAGCGACCTGCGCAAGCGGCGGTTCGTCGAGCGCCGCGCGATCCTGGAGGAGGCGGTCCGCTTCGACGCGCACGTACTGCTCACGCCGCAGACCCACGACGCCCGCGTGGCCCGACAATGGTTCGAGCGCTTCGAGGGGGCCGGGCTCGATGGGATCGTGGCCAAGCGCGAGGACGACGCGTACACCGAGGGCGAGCGCGTGATGGTGAAGGTGAAGCACGAGCGCACCGCGGATTGCATCGTCGGCGGCTATCGCGACTACAAGGGCGGCGGCGTCGGCTCGCTGCTGCTGGGGCTGTACGACCCGGACGGCGTGCTCCAGTACGTCGGCAGCACCTCGGCCTTCACCGCGCAGCAAAGGCGTGAGCTGAAGGAGAAGCTCGCGCCCCTCGAGGGCGGCCACAGCTTCGGTGAAGGGCGCGCGCCGGGCGGTCCGAGCCGCTGGTCGCAGCGGCGGGATCAGTCCTGGACCCCGCTCACGCCGAAGCTCGTCTGCGAGGTGAAGTTCGATCACCTCCAGGGCGACCGCTTCCGTCACGCCGCGCGGTTCCTCCGGTGGCGACCCGACAAGGAGCCGAAGGACTGCACCTTCGACCAGCTCCGCCCGCCCTGGCCGTTCCGGCTCTCTGAGCTTCCCGGAGTGGCGCCCGTCGCCGGGACGATGTAGTCGTCCGGACGCTGATGCATCGAACACTCACCGCAACCCGCTACGTCACCCCGCTCCGCGAAGGCGGCTCGCTGCCCGCCATCGTCGAGGGCGACGACGACGGCCTGTACGTCGTGAAGTTCCGCGGCGCGGGCCAGGGTCCGAGGGTCCTGGTCGCCGAGCTCATCGCCGGAGAGCTCGCGCGCGCTCTCGGGCTCCCCGTTCCAGAGATCGTCTGGATCGAGATCGATCCGGCGCTCGGCCGCAACGAGCCGGACACCGAGATCCGCGAGCTGCTGAAGTCGAGCGCCGGCCTGAACCTGGCGTTGGACTATCTGCCCGGGTCGATCTCCTTCGACCCACTGGCCGGGCCGTTTCCTTCGGCGGAGCTCGCTTCGTCGATCGTGTGGTTCGACGCGTTCGTGCTGAACGTGGACCGCACGCCGCGCAATCCGAACCTGCTCTGCTGGCATCGCGATCTCTGGCTGATCGATCACGGCGCGTCGCTCTACTTCCATCACGCGTGGGACAGCGCGGAAGCCGCGACGCGCAGCCGCTTCCCGATGATCAAGGACCACGTGCTGCTTCCCTGGGCGTCCCAACTGGAGACCGTCGCGCCGAAGCTCCGGGCGCGCATCGAGCGACCGCTGCTGGAGCAGATCGTCTCGGCGATCCCGGAGACCTGGCTGGAAGGCTCACAGCGCTTCCCCGACATCGCAGCCCACCGGGCCGCGTATCTCGACTGGCTCGAGCGGCGGCTCGCATCTGCCGACGCATTCGTGGAGGAGGCGATCCGTGCCCACGCGCAGCTCGTTTGACTACGCGGTGATCCGCGTTGTCCCGCGGGTCGATCGCGGCGAGTTCATCAACGCAGGGATCGTCGTCTACTGCCTGGCGAAGGACTTCCTCGTGGCGCGCATCGAACTGGACGAGGACCGACTCCGCGCGCTGGCTCCGGACGTGGAGGTGTCCACCGTGCGCGACCACCTCTGCGCCTTCGAGCGCGTCTGCCGCGGAGGCCCCGAAGGCGGCCCCATCGGCCGGCTCTCGCAGAAGGAGCGGTTCCACTGGCTGGTGGCTCCGCGCAGCACGATCATCCAGGTCTCACCCGTGCACTCCGGGCTCACCGAAGCCCCCGAGACCGCGCTCGAAAACCTGATGGACCGGATGGTCCGCCCGCCGCGACCGGTTTAGTCGTCCGACGTCGAGCCGCGGCCACGGACGATGACGGCTCGCAGGGAGCTCCAGAGGGAGGCACCCAGCCTGAATTGATTCTCCGGCACAATCGTCGGTGCACCTCTGAAATGCCCATCCCTCCGCTCCGGCGTCGCAACCACGAACTCAGGCTTACGTGCCACGAAGGTTCCGGGTCTCCTCTTCAATGCATCCCCTCGGGACCGACCGAATGCGCTTCCTAGGTGCAAACGCACGCAGATCTGAACCACACCGGACCTCCGCATTCGGCTGCAGGTGGCGAGACTCCGGTAGATTGATGCGCCGGTTGGTTCGGCCACGTGGGCGGGACTCCGCAGCTGCTTGGCGCGGATCTGGCTACGTTCTCACCTAGGAGTGTGTTGGCGTAACGGGCAAGCAGGCGATCTTGGACGCGAGTAGCTGGTCGGGGCCGGGTCCCCGCCTTCGGCGGGGCACTGATCAGGTCGCCACCACGCTTCGGTGCAGCTTGAGCAGG
>JBAWAM010000666.1:0-8145 GCA_049589315.1 Myxococcaceae bacterium | reverse complement strand
GCGCGGGACCACGGCCAGAGCCCGTAGCGCTTCGCGCTGCGTTCGTCGATCTCCACCACCAACACGTCCGGATGCGGCGGGCGCGGTCCGCGGAAGCGGAACTGCAGGTCGGTGAGCCGCCCCTCGGCCAGGTGGATGCCGCGAAGGAACGTCTGTCCCACACCGGCGTCCCCCACCGACGAACCGACCCAGGCCTGGTGGGCGATCGCGGCGACCAGGGCGATGGTCAAGGCGGCCAGCTCGGAGCGGCGTCGGGAGAGGAGCCTCATCATGGGGGCGGGGCATCGTACGTCGGTGACAACCGCTTTCCCAACCGCTACAAGTGCCGCCTCGTGACGACCTACAAGGACGCGGGCGTGGACATCGAAGTGGGAGATGCGTTCGTCGAGCGCATCGCCCCGTATGCAGCGCGGACGCGACGCCCCGAGGTCATCTCGGGCGTGGGCGGGTTCGCCGGGCTCTTCGCGATCCCGCCGGGCAAGTACAAGGAGCCGGTGCTCGTCTCCGGCACCGACGGCGTGGGGACCAAGCTCAAGGTCGCGTTCCTCGCCGACCGCCACGCCACGGTGGGCATCGACCTGGTGGCCATGAGCGTCAACGACGTCATCACCACCGGCGCCGACCCCCTGTTCTTCCTCGACTACTTCGCCACCTCCCGCCTCCAGGTCGACCAGGCAGCGGACGTGGTGAAGGGCATCGCCCAGGGTTGCGAGCAGTCCGGCTGCACGCTCCTCGGCGGGGAGACCGCGGAGCTGCCCGGGTTCTACGCAAGGGGTGAGTACGACCTCGCCGGCTTCGCCGTGGGCATCGTGGAGCGGTCCCGGATCCTCGACGGCAGGAACGTCGCGCCGGGAGACGCCCTCGTCGGCCTCTCCTCGTCGGGGCTGCACTCGAACGGGTACTCGCTGGCGCGCAAGGTGCTGCTCGACGACGGCAAGCTGGAGCTCGCGTCGACCCCGGAGGGCCTGTCCCGGCCGCTGGTGGACGCGCTCCTCGAGCCGACCCGCATCTACGTGAAGGCGGTCCGGGCGCTGATGGAGAAGACCGGGGTGAAGGCGCTCTCGCACATCACCGGCAGCGGCATCCCGGGCAACCTGCCGCGGGTGATGCCGGAGAACACGCGCGCGGTGCTCGACGAGAAGGCGTGGCCGAAGCCGGAGATCTTCGGGCTGATCCAGCAGCTCGGCGGGGTCGCCCGGGACGAGATGTACAACACGTTCAACATGGGCCTGGGCCTGATCGCGATCGTGCCCGCCTCCGACGTTGCCTCGGCGATCTCCGCGGTCCGCGACGCCGGCTACGATGCGTTCGAGGTCGGCCGCATCGAGCGGGGCGAAGGCGAGCCCCAGGCGATCATCCAACCGTGACCGTGAAGAAGCGCCTCGGCGTCCTCGTCTCCGGCAGCGGGAGCAACCTCCAGGCGTTGATCGACGCCTGCCGGGCGGACGACTTCCCGGCGGAGATCGCCGTGGTGCTCTCGAACGTGCCCACCGCTTTCGCGCTGGAGCGCGCGCGCAAGGCCGGGATCGCGGCCGAAGCGCTCGATCACAAGACCTTCGCACACCGCGCGGAGTTCGAGCAGCAGCTCATCGGGCGGCTGAAGGCCCACGGTGTGGAGATCGTCTGCCTCGCCGGGTTCATGCGGCTGCTCGGCGGCGACTTCCTGCGCGCGTTCCCGGCCGGGGTCGTCAACATCCACCCTTCCCTGCTCCCCGCGTTCCCGGGGCTGCACGGGCCCAGGCAGGCGGTGCAGTACGGGGCGAAGATCGCGGGCTGCACCGTGCACTTCGTCGACGAAGGGCTCGACTCGGGGCCCGTGATCGTCCAGGCGGCGGTGCCAGTGCTCCCGGATGACGACGAGGCCGCGCTGGCAGCCCGGATCCTGGAGCAGGAGCACCGCATCTACCCGCTGGCCGTTCGGTGGCTCTGTGAAGGGCGCCTCCAGGTCGAAGGCCGCACCGTGCGCGTTCAATCGGAACCGGTGGTGGACGGCGTCGCGCTGCGGAGCCCGGGGAGATAGCGGCAGTGGCCCAGGCGACGAAGGCGAAGAAGCTGAGCTCGGGCCCGACGCGGCACGTCTACGACGTGATCGTGCTGGGTGGGCAGCTCGGCGGACCGCTCGCGGCGGCGCTGCTGGCCAAACGCAACCACCGCGTCCTCTACGTGGACCACGACGGGCTCGGGCCCGGGTACGAGCACGGTGAGTGGCTCCTGCCCTACAGCCCATTCGTGTCGCCGCAACTCAAGTCGATGCCGGTCGTCGACGATGCGCTGGTCGAGCTGGGAATCCACACCACGGTGCAGCGCGCGCTCCGCCCGCACGAGCCCGCGCTCCAGCTCGTCCTCCCGAAGCACCGGCTCGACCTGCACGCGGACGAAGCGAAGCGGCTCGCGGAGCTGACGCGCGAGTTCGGCGAAGCGGGCGCCCGGGTGAGCGCCGCGCTGTCCCGGATGGTCGCCCAGCACGAGCAGAGCGACCGCTTCTTCAAGTACATCGATCTCCCCCCGGTCGGGCTGTTCGGGCCCTGGAAGCTCCGTCGGGAGATCGGGCGCCGCCCCGAGCTGCGGGAGACGCCCGCGCTCGAGGGACAGGGCGATCCCGAGAAGCTCGTCCGGGAGTTGCTGCCCTTCGTGACGTGGCTCGACGCGCCGGAGACACCGCTCGCGCAGACCCGCCCGCTTTCGCAGGTGTTGAAGAGCCCCAGCCACTGGCCGGGCGGACGGGATGGGCTGCGCGAGCTGCTGGTGCGGCGACTGATCGACCTCGGCGGCGACGTGGTGTCGCGTGAGACCTCCGACGCGTGGATCGCCGAGCAGCTCAACTTCGAGGGACGGAAGCTCGCCGGCGTACAGCTCCTGCAGTCGAAGACCGTCTTCAGGGCCGGCGCCTTCATCGCCGCGACCGACTCCGGCGCGCTCCGCCGCCTCATCCCCGACAAGAAGCACCACCGAAGATTGACCGCGCTCTTCGACCTGGTGGAGACGAAGCGCTACCTGTTCACCGTGAACTGGGTGCTCGCAGAAGAGCTGCTTCCGCGCGGGATGGGCGAGCTGGTGCTCACACGCGGGCAGGACGAGCTCGGCACGATGCTGGTGCAGCTGTACCCGGCCCGGAAGGCCAACGGCGAAGAGGACCCGAAGCTCCGCGTCGTGTGCGCCGGCGTGTTCGTCCCGGCCGGGACCCGGGATCTGGGAGAAGCGCACCTGGAGGCACTGAAGGCGCGGATCGAGCTCGAGCTCGAGCGGCTGATTCCCTTCGCGCGCGGCAGGCTCCAGCTCTCGTCGGCGCCCTACCTGGATGCCGGCAGCGTCCGCGGCAGCCGCCTGCTTCCGCACCCGCTGCTGTCGATCGACACCGAGTCGTTCGCCGGCATCACCGGGATCGGCCCGAAGACGCCTGTGAAGAACCTCTTTCTCGCCAGCCGCGAGGTCCTTCCCGGACTGGGCTTCGAGGGCGAGCTCCTGGCAGGCATCCGAGCCGCTCGCCTGGTCCAGCAGACCCTTCACAAAAAGAACCCGCTCAAACGTTGAGTCAGCTGGCGGGGCTTCCCTTTCGGACCAATTCTGTGTAGGTTCCGCCGCTCGTTTTAGGACGCCTTCAAAAAACGTCCTGTTTTCAAGGAGTTGGAAGTCATGGCCTTCTCTTGTGACGTGTGCGGCAAGCGCCCGCTCGTGGGTAACAATGTCAGCCACGCGAATAACAAGTCCAAGAAGCGCAACCTGCCGAACCTGCAGAAGATCCGCGCCGACGTGAAGGGCACCCGCAGCAAGCGGATGCTCGTCTGCACGCGCTGCATCAAGGCCGGCAAGGTCAGCAAGCTCAGCAAGGCGGCTTAGCCCGCTTCGCGTTGCACCACCGCCCCGCTTCGATTCTCGACGGGCAGAGGCGTCTTCGTTCGCGGAGAGCTCTGTTCGGTGCGGGAAGCGTGTGTCCTGGGGCCCCCAGAGTCAGATTCGAGCTTGTCGGTCGGCCGACAAGCATCCTGCACCCTGGGAACCTGCCCGACGCCGACGCGGCTGGCTCGGCCAGCGGAGTTCTTCGTCGTTGCGGGTCAGTGCCGATGCGCGACCTTGGCGTCCGCGCGACGCCTCGGTCGTGAGCCGGCCCACAGGGGCACCATGTTCAGCGCGGCAGTGGCTGCGGGGTGAGCCCCTTGCTCGCAAGGAACTCCGCGTTGAACACCTTGCTCGCGTAGCGGCTGCCGTGGTCGCAGAGCAGCGTGACGATCCGCAGGCCCTCGCCCTTGTGCCGTCGCGCAATCTCCCACGACGCGCGCACGTTGAGCGCCGCTGAGGTCCCCACCACCAGCGCGTCCTCCCGTGCGAGGTGGTGCAGCATCTCCAGCATGTCCTGATCCGAGACCCGCATGGCCTCGTCCACCTGGGCGCGGCGGAAGTTCTCGGTCACCCGCATGATGCCGATGCCCTCGGTGATGGAGCCGCCGGTGGTCTCCATCTTCCCTTCGCGCACGTAGCAGAAGAGGCCCGAGCCGTACGGGTCCACCAGCACCACGCGCACGTTCGGGTTCTTCTCCTTCAGATACCGGCTGATCCCGCCGAGGGTGCCGCCGCTTCCGACCGCGCTCACCAGAACGTCGATGCGCCCTTCGCACTGCGCCCAGAGCTCCGGGCCGGTGGTCGCGTAGTGGAAGTCGGCGTTCGCGGTGTTTTCGAATTGATTGGCCCAGAACCAACCGTGCTCTTCGGCGAGGGTCCGGGCCTGGTGGTAGAAGTGCCCCGGGTCCTTGAACGGAACCGGCTTCACCTTGCGGACCTCCACGCCCATGGCCTCCAGCGCCTCGTACTTTTCGCGCGCCTGGTTGTCCGGCATGGTTACCACCACCCGGTAGCCGCGCTCGCGCCCGAGCAACCCCAGGCCGATCCCCGTGTTTCCGGCGGTGCCCTCGACGATGGTTCCTCCGGGCTCGAGCAGGCCTTGCTCCTCGGCGCGCCCGATCATCCCCTTGGCGGCGCGGTCCTTGATGCTGCCGCCGGGGTTCATGAACTCGGCCTTGCCGAGGATCTCGCAGCCCGTGTCGCGCGAGAGCGAGCCGATGCGCAGCAGCGGCGTATTCCCCACGGCATCCCAGAGCGTTCCAATCGGAGGAGGTGTCATCGAACATCATCCTTAGCACCGTTCGGCCTTTGCGATAGACGCCGAGGCGATGCCGAAAATCCGACTGGTCTGCGTCGACGTGGATGGCACGCTGATGGGCGCCTCCGGAGACGTCCATCCCGCGGTCTGGCCCGCCGTCGCACGGGCGCGCACCGCCGGAATCCACCTCGCGATGTGCTCGGGCAGACCCGGGTTCGGCGTGACGCGGCAGCTCGCAGAGCAGCTCGCACCCGACGGCTGGCACAGCTTCCAGACCGGCGCGAGCATCTTGCACCTGGCCACGAGACGCTCCCTGTCGACGCTCCTCCCATCCGACACCGTCGAGCAGCTGAAGGCGCGGGCACGCGTGACCGGTCGGGTCCTCGAGCTGTACACGGATGTCGCCTACGCGGTGGAGGTCTCGACGGATCGCGCGCGTGCCCACGCCGGCCTGCTGGGCGTGCCCTTCCAGCCGCGGCCCTTCGAGTCGCTGGGCAGCGAGATCGTCCGCGGCCAGTGGGTCCTCTCCGAGGAGGAGGCCGACGCGGTCGCCGCCGAGCCCCACCCGGGACTGCACCTCACCCGATCCACCTCTCCGCTCATGCCGGACTCCCGGTTCTTGAACCTCACGGCTTCCGGAGTGGACAAGGGGTCCTCCGTCCGGGTCATCGCCGAACAGTATGGCGTCGGCCTGGACGAGGTGATGTTCGTGGGAGATGGGTGGAACGACGTCCCCGCCCTGGAGCTCGTCGGTTTCCCGGTCGCGATGGGGAACGCAGACCCCGAGGCGCGTGCGATCGCGCGAACCTGCGTGGGAACGGCGGACGAAGGCGGCGTGGCGCAGGCACTCGCGCTGGCGCTCGGCCCCTGACCGCGCCGCAACGTCAGAATGCCGCGCCGCTCCGGGTTCCCACGAAGGCGGTGTGAGGAGAGCGGTGCAGGCCACCGGGCGTCCCGTACCGGCGGTCGAAGAAGCCCTCGAACCCGAGAATCCGGATCGAGAAGTTCGTCACCCACTCCCCGTTGTTCGAGGGCAGACCCGCCGGCGCCCCGATGTCGATCGGCTTGGCGAAGTGCAGCCGCAGGATCAGCGGACCGAGCGCGAAGTTCCCGCCCACCACCGGCGAGAGCACGCGGTGTTCCCACAGGTTCTCCCACGAATGGCCCACCCCGCCAACGTCGACCCCGGCGATCGCCTCGATGTCGCTGAGGATCAGCACCCGGATGATCCCGTTCAGCGGGACCTGGAGCTCGGCGGTGGAGAAGAAGAAGTGCCGGCCGAGGAGGAAGTCCTGGTTGCCGTACGGCACGCCTCGGAGGGTGTCGAAGCTGGAGAGGTAGAACTGCCGCGCGAGCGGGCCTCCGAAGGTCGTGCCGGTACCGGCGCGCACGAACAGGTGGGTGCGTCCGAAGATCGGGAAGTACTTCTCACCGTCGAAGCGCAGGGTCCCGAAGACCTGTCGGTCGAACGGCTGAACCGTGGTGGAGCCTTCGAGGAGCAGCGAGGTCCCGGCGATGGGTCCGGTGAGCCCGCCGTAGCGGATGGTGTCATAGCCAATCCGGAGCGTGCCCTCGGTCTGGAAGCGCGGGCCGCGGTGCGCGTCGATCCACTGCCGGAGCAGGTTCTGGCCCAACGGATTGGCTTCGGGGGTCTCCAGGATGAGCCGGTCGAACTGCGGTAGGAAGTAGCTCACGCCGCCCGCGGACAGATCGCCCTGCAGATACACGAACTGGTTCAGCGGATACCGCACGCTGCCGAGCGCGCCGTAGAAGCGCTCGCCCGAGATGAGCCCCTGGAGCTCCGGGAAGGTCTGGTCGGCGCGGAACACCAGCGACTGGAACAGGCCGGTGCCCCAGGTGAGGCGCCGCTCCTGGTTCAGGTAGACGAAGTAGCCGTCGGTGTACTCGAAGCCGCCGAGCACCGCGACGTTCAGCAGCAGGCCGTGGTTGCGCAGCTTGTCCGTCGCAGAGCCGACGAGTTGGCCGTAGATCCCACCCTGCCCCGCGCCGAACATCGCGAACGGCGGCCCCAGCTCCCAGTTGCTGGCCGACAGGGCGTTGTAGTCCACCGCGCCAGTGAGCGGCTGCTCCGCGATCTTCCTCGGCGGTTCCGGCGTCGGCTGCTCCAGGGTCTCGCGGGTCTCCAGCCGGGCCGGCTTGATCATCACCGGCTTGCGCCGACCCCCCTCGTGGTACAGCGCCCACACGCCGCCCTCCGGCCCCGTGCCCACGTCGAAGACACCGGTGGGGACCTCGGTCTTGCGCGCCACCGCGCCGTCAACGAACTCGTGCAGGTCGGCGCGCCCGCGGTTGTACGCGGTGAAGAACAGGCGCCCGTCCCCCAGCACCCGGGGATCCAGGTGGTCGCGCTTCTCGGTGGTGAGGCGCTCGACGTTGCCCGGGTTCGCGGGATCCACGCGGAACAGGTTGTAGTAGCCGTGCGAGGTCGCGTCCGACGAGAACACCACGCCATCCGGCCCCCACGCGACCTGGCGCTCCGAGTACACGTCCCGGGTCAGCTGGGTGAGGCGGAAGCCGCCTTCGACCGAGTCGTCCGGATCGAGCACGTACACATCGCGCGTCCCGTTCACCTGGAAGCCGATGAAGGCCACCCGCTTTCCGTCGGGCGAGAACGCCGGCGCGTACGCGGCGATGAGCCCCCTGGGACCCAGGTCGTACTCCCGGATGCCCCCCAACGAGAGCGTGACGTCCCAGGCCTCCTTTCGCTCCCACGGCTTCGGCGGCAACGGAGGATGACCGGGGGCGAGCGGCTGCTGCTGTTGCTGGTTCTGCGTCTGCACCTGGGTGGGCGTCAGCTGCTTCGCGCCGTGCAGGATGTCCTGCACGTACAGCACGTCCGTCCCGCGCGACTCCGCGACGTACACGAGCTTGTCACTGCGCACGTCGAAGTTGCGGCCGAAGACCGGGTGCAGGGATTCCACGCCCGGAACGCCGTCCGCAGCGACGAGCTTCGGACTGTCCGGCGCGCGGCGATCGACCAGCATCAGCCGGCTCTGCATCGTGGTGATGTCCATCGCCCGGTACAACAG
>JBAWAM010000665.1:0-1971 GCA_049589315.1 Myxococcaceae bacterium | reverse complement strand
CTCGGGAGAGGTTCGGGGAGCGTCACGTTCACTGCCCCGACCGTCGGCACCTACTACATGACGGTGAACGACTGGGCCGAACGGGCAGCGGGCGTCACCTACAGCTTGCGGGTGCAGTGACCGACTCGCTCGGCTCAGTCATTCTCTTCGACGAAGCGGCGCCGTCCTCATCGCCGAAGCGCCGGTGATGCGGCGCCCTCACATGTTGTTGCCGTCGGGCGGAACGTTCTCCGGCACCGGGGCGGAGCCGCCCGTTCCAGCCTTCGCGGCGCCGGGGCAGTCCTTGCCGAGCGTGAAGCTGGTCATCGAGAGAGATCCGTACGCGTAGCCGTCGATGAGGACGCTGGTGGGTTGGTGAGCGGCCTGCGCCAATCCGGCGATGTACAGCAGCGGGAGGAAGTGGTCCGGGGTGGGCACCGCGGCGTCAAACTCCGGGTGTTCCACGAGCTCCAGTACCCTGGCCGGTTCGCTCAGCATGAGCTCCCGCGCGCGTTCGTCGAAGCGCTGGGTCCAGTCGAACGCGAGGTCCGGCGTACGCCAGCTCAAGGCGCGCAGGTTGTGGACCACGTTGCCGCTCCCGACGATAAGCACGCCGCGCTCGCGCAGCGGGGCCAGTCGCGCGCCCAGTTCGAGGTGGAACTCGGGCGGCTTCAGCGCATTGATGGAGAGCTGCACGACCGGAATGTCCGCCCGGGGAAAGGCGTGGACGAGCACCGACCAGGTCCCGTGATCGAGCCCCCAGCTGTCGACATCCGCTCCGACCCAGGTCGGTTTGACCAGCTCGGAGACCTCTTCGGCGAGTTGGGGCAGCCCGGGCGCGCCGTACTGCACGTCGAAGAGCGGCTGGGGGAAGCCGTAGAAGTCGTGGATCGTCTTCGGCCGCGGCATCGCGGTGACCGCCGTTGCATGGATGAACCAATGCGCCGAGACCACGAGGATTGCCCGAGGCCGGGGGACGGCCTCGCCGAAGGTGCGCCAGGCCTCGGTGAACCGGTTCTTCTGCAGCGCGTTCATGGGACTGCCGTGTCCGAGAAACGCCGCCGGCATCGTCTGGGTGCTCATGCCCGCACTGAAGCGCGAAGCCGCGCGGATGGAACCAATCACAGCGCGATGCGTCCGACAGGCTACGTCGCGGGCCGACGCAACGGTGCGTCAGCGCACGTAGTCGCGGGCGAGCAACTCCATCAGCACACCGTCGTGCCACGTGCCGTCCGGTCCGCGTTCGTACTCCCGCATCACGCCGACTACGCGGAAGCCGAGCTTCGCGTAGGTACGCTGCGCACGCTCGTTCGCGGCGGCCGGATCGATGACAATTCGGTGATGGCCGCGCGCGTCGAAGAGGTATTCGACGACGGCTCGGATGGCCTCCTGTCCCAGACCTTGTCCGTGGAAATCCGGACCGAGGAAGAGATCGATGCCGGCATGGCGGTAGTCCGGATCCGTCTGCTCGGAGAACTGGATGGCCCCAGCGACCTTCGCGTCCGCCGCGCGTTCGATCACCAGCACCATGGCGTCTTCATCGCCGGCGATGAGCTCGTCCCAGACCCGCTGGGCGTCGTAGCCGTGCCACCAGCGCGCGACGGACGGCTGCTGCAGATGACGAAGGAGCGGCGCCGCGTCGGGAGGCTGGGGTGGGCGCAGAATGAGTCGGGAAGTGCAAAGTTCTTCCATGTCGCCATCGCTCCTGGTGCGCACCGCCACTGCATGTTTGCGGGTCGGCTGCGCTGTACACGCGAGGGGGAAAGTGCCCACATTGTTTGTGTCGCAATAATAGCGTTTCGATCGGGATCGGCATCACCACTCGAGAGGAACGACACGAATGAGCCGAGTGCGTTGGGAGTGGTTCTGGCTGGGGCTGGCGATGGTCGCCGCTGCCTGTCAGCCCGAGACGGATTCGATCGCGCAGTCATCGCTGGAGCTGGAGGGGCCGGCGGTGATCTACCAGGAAGGTGTGGTCGATTTCCGCGTGCG
>JBAWAM010000664.1:0-13557 GCA_049589315.1 Myxococcaceae bacterium | reverse complement strand
GGCCGCCAGCCCTGCGCCCGCGACAGCCCATCCGCGCTGGCGCCGCAGCATGCGCCGCGACAGTGCGTCCAGGAGCGCGTCCATCGACGCGAAGCGTGCCGCGGGATCCGGGCTGAGGCCCTTCAGCACGATTCGGCGCACCGTCCCCGGCACGCGGCTGTCCTTCGGCGGATCCGGGAGCTTCCAGATCGTAGCGGGGCCAGGCGACTTGCCGAATGGGCGCTCACCGTAGAGGGCCTCGTAGAGCGCCACGCAAAAGCTGAACTGGTCCGATCGCGCGTCCGAAGCCTCGCCCCTGAACTGCTCCGGGGCCATGTACGCCGGCGTGCCGCGCACGACGCCTATCTGCGTGAGGTGCGAGGCGACAGAAACGCGCGAAGGCGTGAGAACGGGGGTGCTGCGGGAGTCCTCCCCCACTCCGACCATCCCGGTGCGCTCATCCGCCTGGCGTGCCAGGCCGAAGTCGAGCACGCGCACCCGGCCGTCCTTTCCGAGCAGCACGTTGTCCGGCTTGAAGTCCCGGTGCACCAGTCCAGCCGCATGCGCTGCGGCCAGGCCCCTTCCAGCGGCCAGGAAGACCTCCAGCGCCTCGCGCCACGGCCTCTGCGCCTCCTTGCGCCACTCCCGAAGCGACTGGCCCTCTACCAACTCCATGGCGACGAAAACACCCGCGGCGAAGGTGCCCACGTCATAGACGGCGATGACGTTGGGATGAGACAGACGCGCCAGTGCCTGCGCCTCGCGCAGCAGGCGCGCCTGCCCGGTGCTTCCTTCCGACACGAAAGCGCTCGCGAGCAGCAGCTTGATGGCGACGCGACGGTCCAACTCCGGGTCGTACGCCGCATACACCACGCCCATGCCGCCGGCGCCGAGCTGATCGAGGATGATGTATCGCCCCACGCTGCTTCCGCGTTCAAGGGGCGCGAGGGATGTGGATGGCAGAGGCGGAGGACCGTCCACCCGCTTCGTTGCCCCGGTGTCCTCGTCACGAGGGGCGGTGGCCAGGTGCGCCTGGAGCTGAGCCGAGGCATCCAGTGAGAGGCCCCCGTTCGCCGCCTCTTCGAGCAGTCGCTCGTCGGGGCAGCGACTTCCTCCCGGCAACAACAACTTCGTCTCATGCTCGCTCACGGGCGTGAATCCTCACCCGCGCGGCAGGGCATGAGCAACCCGCGACGCCCCCCCGAGAGGACGCCCCGTCCGGACGATCTTCCGCGCCACGCGCGCACATCGGAACCGAGGGTGAGAGCACGCGCCGGATTCCGCTTACCTCGCATGGCCGCGTTTGTGCGCGTTGTCGTCTATTCGCTGTAATCTGGTTTGATATGCACAGGCTGATTGGAAGCGTTCTCGGCTTCATCGTGATTGGAGCGATCGGGCTGGCTGTGTATCGACACGCCACGCGTTCGCCTGCAGAGGACGTGGATGCCAGCGATTCCGAGCCGGCTCCCGAGGTCGTCTCCGAGCCGACACCACACGACTGGGTATCCTTCTCGCCCGATGGGCAGGCGCAACTCGAGCAACGGCAAACGTCGCCCGAAGGATGCGAGCTCACCTGCACGCGGGGTGGAGGCCTCGCAACCTGGTCGAGTCCAGGGTGCGCTGCGAAGGAGACGGATTTCCGGTTCGTGTCGAACGACTGCGAGCGCGTGGTGATCGTGCTCGAATACCCGGAGAAGGCGCCTGTGTGGCGAACCGGGATCGTCGCGACGACGTTGCTGCGGGGAGAGCCGGAACACAGCTACCGCGCGGCCGACTTCATGCGAGACGGCACGAAGATCCGCGAGACGCCGAAGCACTTCCAGTGGCTGGCGGGAGTGCTCGGGCATTCAGGCCGGCGACCGCGTTATCTCGAAGACGGAACCGGGGTCGAGTTCGACACGATCGACCAGCAGACGCATCGGTTGCTTTTCGAGAACCCGCGCCTGCCTGCGCCCATGGAGTCGCACGCCGAAAGTCCAGCGCCCGGCAACGAGAACAGCATGTACCGCTGGACCTCGGAGGATGGCTCGGTTCACGTGGCACTCGGCCTGTCGAATGTGCCCGCCAGATATCGTCACTCTGCCGTCGCGATCGAGTCCGAGGGCGTCCAGGTCGTTGAGAACGATCAGAAGTTGATGCCCGTCCCCCGCGTGCCGCCCCCGAAGGTGATCACCCTGGAGCCGGCGAGGCCCAGGCCCCCACAGAAACCGGCCATCGTCTACGACGGGTTCGGCCCGGACGGCGTGTACCGGAACGAGTCCGGTGAGAACTATTTCGAATGGGTGAAGCGACGGACAAGGGAAGGGCCAATGGACACCATCAGCCATCAACCGCGGCCGATCAGTTGCCACACCGCCGGAGGCGAGTGTCGACGCCCGACGGATTGTTGCAGTCAGCGATGTGTGAACTCCCGCTGCGCGGAATGAGCTCGACCTATCGCGCCGGCGCTCCGGCCGGCTTCAGCGAGGTCGCCGGGCTGAGCAGGATCGGCGGCCGGTCCTTCCCCTCCATCGAGCGCTGCAATTCGATCTCACGCAGCAGCGTGGCAGGGGCGACCGCGGACACGGGTACGTTCCCGCTCTCCGCGCCGCAGAACCCGTTGAACACGCCCTCGGTCTTCCCGGTGGCGATGATCTTGTTGATCGACGAGAGCGGCGTCCCGACGATCTCGACGCCGCGCACCAGGGTCTCCTTCCCGTCGCGCACGTCGACCCGATAGACCATCCGGGGCACGCCCTTGAACGCCTGGTAGCCCCAGTTCGAGGTGTTGGTGTTGCCGCCGGTGATGTCCCGGATGATCAGCCCGTAGGGCTTTCCCTGGCGCTTCGCCTCGTCGATCAGCATCCGCTTCAGCTCGGCGTCGCTCACCTGCTTCTTCGACTCGACGATCAGGTTCGCCATCCGCGCGATCGGCGTGCGGTTGCCCTGGCTGCGACCGTGGCCATTCGAGGTCAAGTCGCCCTCGACCGGCTTTCGGGACAGCAGGTAGTTCCGCAGCACGCCGTTCTCCACGAGCGTGACCTTCTGCGCCTTCACGCCCTCCTCGTCGAACAGGTAGTAGCCATTGAGCTGCTTGCCGCCCATGGCTCGCCGGGTCGGGTCGTCGGAGATGCTGATGAAGGTCGGAAGGATTCGTTTGCCGACCTGTCCCTTGAAGGTCTTGCCCTCGCTGTCGTTGTTCTGGCGTTCCCCCTCCAGCCGATGTCCGACCGTCTCGTGGAACAGCACACCGGCCGCTTCGGGAGCGAGGATCGCCGGCCCGGTGTACGGGTCGATCGCCGGCGCCTTCCGGAGGGCGAGCAGCTCCTCGATCATCTTCTTCGTGTCGGCGCGAAGGGTCGCCTCGTCCGGGAGCTGTGACTGCAGCGGCGCGTAGTAGTCTCGAGAGTTGTCGAGCAACTGCCCGTCATCCGCCCGGGTCACCGCGCTCACGTGGATTCCATAGAGAATCTCCTCGGTGATGATGCGCGAGCCCTCGGTCGAGACGAACAGGCGCACGACCTTGTCGCCGGTGATCCGGACCTCGGAATCGAAGATCTCCGGATGAGCGTTGAACACGCCGGATAGAGATCGCGACAGCCTCACCCACTTCTCCCGATCGAACTCGAACGGAAGCGGCGGCTGCACGTATGTGTTCGTTTGCTGCCGGGAGAACGAGTGCGGCCGGTCCTTGGCCTTCACCGCGTACACGCTCTCGCCGCGCTTCTTCAGGTAGTCGAACAGCGCCGCCTTGTACTTCTGGTCGGTGATCAGCCAGAGAGCAGAGCGGAGCGCGAGCGGGTCATCGTCGAGCGGCGCGACCTGCCGGGGCACGTAGCTGTTCCCCTTGTCGGCGAAGTCGAGGACGAGCGACTCGTTCATCGAGTTGTCGAACTCGTACGAGCCGACGCGGACGTCCACGTACACCTGCCGGTCCCGCCACGATCCATCGCTGAAGAGCGCGCCAAAGCGGGATGAGACCTCGCGCTGGTCGTAGTCCTTCACCTGGTAGCTGATGAAGTAGGGCGGCGCGTGGTCGTCGAGCTTGAGCTCCGCCTTGCTGCGTCGAAGCTCGGCCTCCATGGCATCCAGCAGGTCCGTCCTGGAATCGCGGACCGTGAGCGGGCGGCCCTCGGATACAGCAGCAGCGGCGAGCAGAGCAGTCAGAAGCAGTGCGTTCATCAGGCGGAATCCTAGCCTGCGGAGCGCCGGCACGGGTGGCGCAAACGCCTGCCTGCCAGGCGTTCGCCTGTCCAGGACACCGTAGGCCTCACTACGCCTTGACGATCCTCTCCCGTCCGTCCCCGACGTTCCGGGTCGCGTTGCGGGTATCCACCACGAGGTTCGCGTGTTCGACCACCTCGCCGTAGTCGACCCCGCTGTGGTCGGTGAGGATGAGGACCGCGTCGTACCCGCGCAGGCGCTCCGGGGAGAGCAGCACCGAGTGCATCTCCCACTCGAACCCGTGCGCCGCAGGGATCACCGGCACACACGGGTCGCTGTAGTCGACGTGCGCGCCACGCTGCTTCAGCAGCGTGATCACCCGGAGCGCCGGGCTCTCGCGCAGATCGTCGAGGTCCTTCTTGTACGCCGCGCCCAGGACCAGCAGCCGCGCGCCGTTGATCGGCTTCCGGCGCGTGTTCAGCGCCGCCATGGTCCGCTGCACCACGTACAGCGGCATCCTCACGTTCACCTCGCCCGCGAGCTCGATGAACGCCGTCTGGAAGTCGAACTCCCGCGCCTTCCAGGTCAGGTAGAACGGGTCGATGGGGACGCAGTGCCCTCCCAGTCCGGGCCCCGGATAGAACGGCATGTACCCGAACGGCTTGGTCGACGCGGCCTCGATCACCTCCCACACGTCGATATCCATCCGGTCGCAGAGCATCTTCAGCTCGTTCACCAGCGCGATGTTCACGCACCGGAAGATGTTCTCGAGCAGCTTCGACATCTCCGCCACCCCGGTCGAGGACACGGGGACGGTCCGCGAGATCGCGCCGGCGTAGAGCGCCTGAGCCACCTCGAGACAGGCCGGGGTGTGCCCACCGACGATCTTCGGAATCGTCCGGGTGTCGAACGTCGCATTGCCCGGGTCCTCCCGCTCGGGGCTGAAGGCCAGGTGGAAGTCCACGCCCGCCTTCAACCCATCCCGCTCCAGAATCGGCCGAAGCACCTCGTCGGTTGTTCCCGGCCAGGTGGTCGACTCCAGCACGAACAGCTGGCCTGGCCTGACGTGCGGGGCCAGCGCCTCGGCCGCGGCCACCACGCATGACATGTCCGGCTCCCGAGCCCGGTTCAGCGGCGTCGGCACGCAGATCACGACGCAATCGAGCTCCGACACGCGCGCGCTGTCGGTGGTCGCCTGAAACGTCCCCGATCCCACGACGCACTGGATCGCCTCCGAGCGGACGTGTCTCAGGTAGCTTTCGCCACGGCCCAGCGCCTCCACCTTCCTCCCGTCCACGTCGATTCCCGTCACCGGAAATCCCGCCTCGGCGAAGGCCAGGCCCAACGGCAGGCCGACGTACCCCAGCCCGACGATCCCGACCTTCGCCTCCCTCCGCTCAATCCGCTCCCGTAGCGGGCTCACCCTCATGCGCATTCCTCCAGCGTCACGTCCCAGCCCTGCTCCAGGAGGACCACCGCCCGAGCTCGATCGCCAGCGACTCGTCCGGAACGACGCCGTTCGCAGCCGCTCTCGACCCGCTTGCGGCGGGACACGTCGCACCACGCGTGCGGGTGCGGCTGCAACGCGGTGCTCAGGATGTCCTCCGAGACGATGGGCGAGCGCAGCGCGCGACGCGCCGCGACCTTCGCCACGTCAGCGCCCAACGATCCCCCCTCGACCGGGCTGGATGAAGCCCGCGCCGTGCCACGGTGTACTTGAACGGGTTCACCGCTCGGCGGACCTCCGAAGAGGCCGTGACGCGCCTGATGGGGAACCGGAGTTCCACTGCGAAAGGTCAGTGCGCCGGCGCCGTCGAAGAGCGGAGATCACCACGAGCGACACCAATCCCGCGACCACCGCGGCGAAGATCCACCCGAACGCGCTCTCCACCTTTTCGAGGATGGCCGCGCCGAACCGCCATCCCAGCCACACCAGGAGCGGCACGTAGATGAGCGCGGCGAGCAGGTCGGCCACCAGGAACTTCACCGTCCGGATTCCGCTCACACCGGCGGAGATGAACGTCACCACCCGGAGCCCGATGGTGAAGCGCGCAATGAACACGGTCAGCGCGCCGTAGCGATGGAAGTGACGGGTCACCCAGGAGACGCGCTTCGGCGTGAGCGCCTTCCGGATGAACTTCTGGTTGAGCGCCCGCGGCCCAAGTCGCTGACCGACCCGGAACAGGATGTAGTCGCCGCAGACGACCCCGGCCATCGCGACAGCGATCATGGCGGGCAGACTCCCGCCGCTCCGCCCGGTGACGATCCCGCCGGCGATCAATACCGCGTCCTCGGAGAGCGGCAGCCCCATCCCGCAGCCGAGCAACAGGAGGAACACCGCCGGGTACGAGAACACTTCGATCCAGCTTTGAACGGCGGCGAAATCCAAAGGCGCCTCCCCCGTCACAGCCTGCACACGCTGGGCGGGGAGGGCCACGCGCACCCGGCTGTCCGGCCGTCATGCGGCCGGGCAGGCATCACGGCGCGGCGGCGACCTCCGGGACCGGGCTTCCCCAGTCGACCGTCTCCCAACCCCGGAGGAGCGCCTCGCGTCTGAGGCGGGCATCCGGGTTCACCGCGACGGGACGCCCCACCTCCAGCATCAGGGGAAGGTCGGAGAAGGAGTCTGTGTAGAAGGCGCACTGGTCCAGCGAGACGCCGCGCGAGCGGGCAAAGGCTCGCGCGTGGCTCACCTTTCCCGGGCCGTAGCAAAGCTCACCCAGCGGACGCCCCGTGTACACGCCGGCGTCATCGACCTCGAAGCGATTGCAGAGCACCGCGTCGAGCTGGAGCTCGTCCGCCACCAGCTCGCCGATGTAGCTCGTCGTCGAGGTGAGCAGCGCGAGGGTGTCGCCTCCTGCGCGGTGCTCCTCGAGCACGACGCGCGCCCCCGGCCGATACAGGCCGCGCACGAACTGGTCATAGAAGGCGACCGAGCGGTCGCGCAGCTCGGCCTCCAGGCGCCCGGCGAGGAACGCGATGCCGATGCGGAGTCCGTCCCCTCTCCCCGAGGAGAACCCGAGGTTGTAGCGGGCGACCCACGCCGACGCGAGCAGCGCCTTCAGCCGGGAGACGTTCCCCTGGCGCACCTCGCTTCGGAGCCACAGGACGGCAGAGTTCGCCGCGATGAGGGTCCGGTCGAAATCGAAGAAGGCGATCGCCACGACGACAATGTAGCGTCGGATATCGACCGGAGGAACTGGCGTGGAGGTGGGAGCTGTCGAGCTGGCGTGGTTGTTCGTCGCAGCGCTGTGCGCGGGCACCGTGGACGCGATCGCGGGAGGCGGTGGCCTCATCACCGTCCCGGCCCTGTTCGCGGCGGGACTGCCTCCGCACGTCGCGCTCGGCACCAACAAGGGACAGTCGGTCTTCGGCGCGTTCGCCGCCTTGTGGCGCTATCACCGCGCCGGGCTCGTCGACGTGCGGCGGGCGAAGCTGACCTTTCCGCTCAGCGCGGTCGGATCGTGCGCGGGTGCGGCCCTCGTCCTGTTGCTGCGCCCCGAGGTGCTCCGCCCCCTCGTCCTCGTCCTCCTCCTCGCAGTCGCGGTGTTCCTCACCTTCCGCCGCGGTCTCGAAGGGAGCGCGGTCGACGGTCCCCGGGTGCACCCGCTGTGGGGAGCGGGAGGGCTCGCGATCGCGGTCGGCGCCTACGACGGGTTCTTCGGCCCGGGGACGGGGACCTTCCTCATCGCCGGGTTCGTCGCCCTCCTCGGGCTTTCCCTGCGCGAGGCCACCGCCGACGCCAAGGTGATCAACTTCGCCTCGAACCTCGCGGCCGTCGCGCTGTTCGCCTCAGGTGGACTGATTCTCTGGAAGGTGGCCCTGCCCATGGCGGTGGGCCAGTTCGTCGGCGCCTGGATCGGCGCCCATGTCGCGGTGAAGGGCGGCGCGAAGGTGATCCGACCCGTGGTGCTCACCGTGGTGGTGACCCTGGTGCTGAAGGTCGGGTGGGACCTGTTCTCAGCGTGAGCAGCGGCGGCGGCGGAGCGCGCGCACCGCGAGCAGCGCCGCGAGCAACGCCGGCGCACCCGTTCCCGCCACGCACCCCATGTGATTCAGGCCGGGCGTGCCGCGGTTCACCGCGACGATGCGTCGCTCCCCCTCGGCCAGCTCCTCGCACGGCGGGGTGAGATCGCCGCTTGGATAGATGAAGCAGAAGCCGGCCTGTGTCCCCGTATCGAGCACGCGCTTGGAGACTTCGCCCGGTGGCGCGGAAGGTTCCATGGTGGAGCCCAGGACGTCCACGTGATCGAGCCCGATCACATGCCCGATTTCGTGGGTGAGCGTGTTCTGCACGTCGGTGGCGGCGCACAGCGCCGACTCCGCGCCAGGGTCGCACTGCGGCGAGGAGACCGTGGTGAACAGGAGACGCTGTCCGACCTGGTTCGGCGCCGCGTTGAACTCGACGTCGGCGTCGTAGATGATCCCGGTCTTGAAGCTGAACGTGGTGGTGGTCAGCGCGATCGTCCCGTCGCTGTGATCCCAGCACTGGTAGACGTTCGCGCAGTCGTCGCGCAGGTAGCAGTCGTCGTTCGCCGGGACCACGTCGCGGCATGCCTGCTCTCGGTAGACCAGCACGTTCGTGTTGTCGGCGCTGTCCGGGTTGAACCCGATCTCCGCCACCCCGACGTCCTGCCCCTGCTCGAAGCGGAAGTCGCTGCAGCCCCTCGCCAGCTCACGCCACGTCTGGAACGCCGCCTCCATGGCGAGGAACTCGGCGTCCGCGGGCGTCTGCTGGCTGCCGGCGAAGTGGAAGTTGTAGTTGTAGACGCGTTTTTCCCAGTGCAGGCAGATCGGCCGATCCGGGACGCGGGTGCGCACAAACCCACGCCCCTGCGCAGCGGCCTGGGCCCAGGCGGTGCAGGACACCAGCAGCGCGAGCGTCGCCCACCGGCTCATCCGCGCAGGCTCCGGCGACGCCGCGCGACGATCAACGCCCCCGCGGTCAGCGCCAGCACGAACGACGATCCCCCGACCGCGCTGCAGGACGCGGACTCACCCAGCGTCTCCTTCAGCGGCTCGATCACGCAATCCCGGGGCGGCGCACCGCGTGGGTACACTTCGCAGACGAACTGCTGGGTTCCCGGATCCAGCGACCGCTTCGACAGCTCTCCCGGCGGCGCGCTCGGATTCATCGTCGACCCTATCGCGCTCGTGTGGTCCAGACCCAGCGCGTGGCCGAGCTCGTGGGTGAGCGTGTTCTCGACGTCCGTCGCCACACAGTCCTGATGATAGAGGTTCTGGGCGCAGGGTGGACCGCTCACCGTGGTGAACACGAAGCTCGCCGCGTTCATCTCGATGTCCGCATCCATGATCTCGCCCGTCTTCACGTCGTACGTGGTGGTGGTCAGCGCGATCGTCCCCGTCTGACCGTCCCAGCAATCGTACTTGTTCTGACAGTCGAGCGCCGACCAGCAGGTATCGCTCGTTCTGACCAGTCCCTGACAGAGTCGCTGGCGGTAGAGGATGATGTTTCGGTTGTCGGCCGCGCCGGTGACGAAGCCAATCTTCCGGTCCGCGACCCGGATCCCCTCCTGGATCTGGAGATGGCCACACGTCTCGGCGGCGGCCTGCCACTCCTCGATCGACCTCTGCGCCGCCTCGAACTCGGTGTCGCCGGTGGTGTCGGGGTTCCCTTGATCGTTCTGGTGGAAGATCAAGGGAACATCCGGATGGTCCCACCAGAGACAATGCGCGTTCAAATCGTTGGCCGCTCCGGTGTCCACGCGGCTGCGGACAAAAGGATCATTCCCCGCCCCCAGGGTCAGGGCGAGAGCGAGCATCAAGGAGGAGCTCACCGGGTGCCCTTCTTCAGCGGGGGCTGCACCTGCTCGGGAGCCGGCTGCGCGAGGGTCCGACGAACCTCATCCTCGAGGTCCAGCAGAGGCATCGGCTTCCGCTCGACCTCGAGCTCCTTCCCGGTGACCGGATCCACCGTGCGGGCCCCGCCCGTCGGCTCGGGCACGGCCAGGACGTCCTTGCCGTCCCACGAGCGCTCGACCCGGAACTTCCCCTGGGACATGCCGGAGAGCATGAACGAGCGGTCCGGCCGCTGTTCGAGGAACACGACCACCTCCTCGCCCTGCTTGAAGGAGGCGACCCCGTCGACCCGCTGCCCGATGTCGCCCACCCGGCCTCCGGGCTGGCGGATCACCACGGTCTTCCCGGGCGCGCCCTTGAGGGACTCGCCGACCTCCACCGTGACGTCGGTGACGATGCGCCGCCGATCGGCCGTCCATCGGCTCTCCGACTTCACCACCCGCCCGACGACGATGGTGTCCGCGTCACGGGTGAGCGCGGGCACGTCGCGGTGCACCAGGGTGGTCGCCTGCGCCGGAGGCGCCAGCAGCACGAAGCCGCAGGCGACGAGGGCAATTGCCGAGAAGATTCGCTGACGTTTCATCCGCCACCAACCTAGCGTATTTCGAAAGCTTTTGTGCTACTTCCACCGACCCATGGCAGCTTCGGCACCCCGCGTACGCTTTGCCCCCTCGCCCACCGGGTATCTCCACATCGGAGGCGCCCGGACCGCCCTGTTCAACTGGCTCTATGCCAAACGGAACCACGGGACCTTCATTCTCCGCATCGAGGACACGGATCGGGAGCGATCTACCCCCGAGTCGGTGAAGGCGATCCTCGACGGCCTGAAGTGGCTGGAAATCGACTGGAGTGAGGGCCCCGAAGTCGGGGGGGACCATGGCCCCTACTTCCAGACCGAGCGGCTGGACCTGTACCGGCAGTACGCCGACCAACTCATCGCCCAGGGCAAGGCCTTCCGCTGCTACTGCACCCGCGAGGAGATCGAGGCCCGCCGGGCGATCGCGGAGAAGGAGAAGCGCGCCTACCGTTACGAGGGGACCTGCCACAATCTCACCGCGCCCCCGGAGGGGCGGACCGAATACGTGGTCCGCTTCAGGATGCCCGACGGCGAGGGGACAGTGTCCTTCGAGGACCTGGTGATCGGCCGCATCGCCAAGACGTACTCGGACCTGGACGACTGGGTCATGCTCCGCGGGGACGGGATCCCCCTCTACAACTACGGCTGCGTCATCGACGACCACACGATGGGGATCACCCACGTCGGCCGTGGGCAGGAGCACATCAACTCCACGTTCCCGCAGCTCATGCTGTACCAGGCCCTGGGATGGGAGCCGCCCCGGTTCGCACACTTCCCGCTCATCCTCGGACAGGACCGCGAGAAGCTCTCGAAGCGCCGCCACCCCGAAGCGGACGTCATGGTCCACAAGCGGAACGGCATCCTCGAGGAGGCGCTGCTCAACTTCGTCGTCCGCCTCGGCTGGTCGCACGGTGACGATGAGATCATCCCGCGCGACAAGCAGATCGAGTGGTTCGACTTCTCCGGCGTGGGCACCACCTCCGGCGTGTGGAACCCGGACAAGCTGATCTGGCTCAACCAGCACTACATCAAGACCCTCCCGATCGAGGACATTGCCCGCCGGGTGCTGCCCTTCCTCGAGGAGCGCGGCGTACCCACCGCCGACACCGAGCGGATCCAGCGACTGGTCCGGGCCTTCCGCGAGCGCGTGAAGACGCTGGTCGACTTCGCCGAGACCGCGAAGGCCTACTTCGGCCAGGGCGTCACGCTGGACCCGAAGGCCGCGGCGAAGCACCTCACGAAGGACTCGAAGCCGTTGCTCGAGCAGGTTCGACAGCGCCTTTTGGAGCTGCCGGCGTGGTCGCCCGAAGAGCTCGAAGGCGTGGTGAAGGCCGTCTCCGAGTCGGCCGCGGTGGGCATGGGCAAGGTGGCCCAGCCGATCCGTGTGTCGGTGACCGGCGGGACCGCCAGCCCCGGCATCGGAGAGACCCTGGAACTCATCGGCCGCGAGGAGACGCTGCGCCGCATCGACGCAGCGATCGCATCGATCGCGTGAGTCCCCGATCCGGCCTTCGGGAGAAGCTCCGGCTCTGGCTGCGTGAACTGGGAGGCGAGCCGCTGGTGATCATCGCCGGCAGCTGCGCCCTGCTGACGATCGGCCATTACCAGGGCTCGACCAGCTTCTTCCGGAAGAACTTCAACGACGACGTGGTCGGCCACCTTGCCGCGCCGGCCTTGCCGTACTTCTGGTGGTTCGGCTGCAGCGTGCTGCTGTACCTCGGCGCGCCGTTGCTCCTCTCGTGGGCGACGCGCGGCAGCTTCACCCGGCGCTACGGTCTGGGGCTGGGCGACTGGCGCGCCGGAATGGCGATCACCGTCCTGTTCCTCGCGGTGATGCTCCCCGTCGTCTACGTGGCCTCGCGCTTTCCGACCTTCGCCGGGCACTACCCCCTGGCCGGGCAGGCGGCCTTCAGCCTCCACGTCGGCCCCGGCAAGGTCGAGCGCAGCCTCGGGCTGTTCGCCCTCTATGAGGCCGCCTACTTCCTCTACTTCGTCGGCTGGGAGTTCCTCTTCCGCGGCTGGATGCTCAACGGGCTGCTGCGCCGCTTCGGGCGAGGCGGCGCCATCCTCATCCAGACCGCGCCGTTCGCTCTGATGCATCTGGGCAAGCCGGAGGCCGAGGCGCTCGGTTCGATCATCGCGGGGATTGCGCTCGGCGTTCTGGCGTTGAGAACGCGGAGTTTCTGGTACGGCGCCCTGCTCCACGGCGTCATCGCGGTATGGATGGACGTGCTGGCGGCGTGGACCTATCTTGGCCGCGCGTGAAATCGAGATTGCTGATGCTTGACAGTGTTTTGACCGGTCTTTATAAGGCGCGCGCTCTCGCGGTCGCGGCGGTGCTCGTCATGGCCTCCGTCGCTGGAGCGGAGGTGGTTGGGGGCGTTCAGCTTCCCAATGGAGTGCAGAAGGTCGGCGAGAACCGGTTTCGGGCTCGAGACGACTTCGACGGGGTCTTGAAGTACTACCGGACGGTGTATCCAACCGATCGGTATCCCCGGAGATCGATCGTCAACCAGCCGGGCGTGAAGGCGGTGCACATCTCCAACCCTTCGGGGAAGAACTTCGAAGGGCTGAACATTTACGAGGCGAACGACGAAGTGAGAATCTTCGTAGTCAGGGCCTCGAAGAAGTAGTAGTAGGCAGCACGCTGTACCCGCAGTGTTGGGGGATCGTCTAAGGGTAGGACGCCAGTCTCTGGATCTGGCTATCTAGGTTCGAATCCTAGTCCCCCAGTTGTTAGAAATTCTCAGCAGTTGTCAGAAGTTGCTTGACGAGATGCTGAGAAGGATATAAAAGGCGCCGCGCTTCAAACGGCCCTGTCGTCTAGCGGTTAGGACGTAGCCCTCTCACGGCTAAAACTCGGGTTCGAATCCCGGCAGGGTCACAAACGAAAAGCCCCGGAGGAAACTCCGGGGCTTTTTCTTTTCCGGGGCACTCTTGGCCAGGCGAGCCGAAGGAGCCCGACCATCCGCGGCGTCTAACACGGCATACTGTCCGGGTGCGGTCCTTCGAACGCGCCCTGCAGGAGAACCCGGCGC
>JBAWAM010000663.1:0-1593 GCA_049589315.1 Myxococcaceae bacterium | reverse complement strand
TTGCGCCTCGGCGGTCGATCGCACCAGGCGCTCGAGAGCCTCGCTCTGTTCATTCGGGCGTTCGTGGACACACCGGGCGAGCCCTGAGGTCTCTCACCGCGCTCCTGGTCGGCTGCCTGCTCGCGCTGCCGCGTCCGGCGGCGGCGGACACCTCGTATTCCTTCTTTCCCTTGCCCGCGTTCGACACCGATCCGAACGAGGGGGAGACCTACGGCATCCTTCCGGTCTGGATGTTCAAGGACGAGGAGGGGCGTATCCGGACCATCGTGGCCCCATCCATAACCTGGAACGAGATCCGCGGGGTGACGGGGACTTTCCGGTACTTCCTCTACGCGAGCGCCCTCGAGCGCCTGGAGTTCATCGCCTCCTACTCGGAGAACATCGACCGCGAGCTCAAAATCCAGTACAAGAACCTCGACGTGTTCGGCGGCCGATTCCACACCGACTTCCAGTTTCTGCACGAGCGCGTGTCCTCGATCCGCGTCTTCGGTATCGGCCCCTCATCGGAGAAGATCGACGAATCCAACATGACGCTGGAGACGACGGGGGGGTACGCCATCTTCGGCGTCAACGTGACTCCGACCATGCGACTGTCCCTCGGCGAGACCCTTCAGCGGTTCGAGGTTGCCCCAGGGGGTGTGCCGGGCCTGCCCTACACCGGTGACCTCTTCCCGGACCTCCCGGGGATCCAGGGCGCCACGATCCACGCCCAGCGGGTTGCCTTCATACACGACAACCGCGACTCGCTGACCACGCCGACGCAGGGACTCTACGTCAGCGTGTTTGCCGAGGCCTCCACCGAGCTCCTCGGGAGCGACGCCGACTACATCAAGGCCGGTGGCGAAGGCAGGTACCTGAAGCCCTTCCTCGACCGGCGGGTTGTGCTGGTCCTGCGGGGACTCTTCGAGGGCATCTCGGGTGAGTCGAACACCCCCTTCCAGGTGCTGCCCACGCTGGGCGGGGTCGACACGCTGCGCGGCTTCGGCGAGAATCGCTTCTACGGGGACGCCAGGTTGCTCTTCAATGTCGAGGTGCGCACCAGCGTGTTCCGCGCCCGCATCTTCGGCGTCAACGCAGAATTGCAGGTCGCGCCCTTCATCGACGTCGGCAAGGTGTTCAACTCGCTCGAGCAGTTTGCCGACACCCCCTTCGAGATCACTCCCGGTGTCGGGTTTCGCGGGCTGGCTCCGCCGAGCGTCGTCGGCCACATCGAGTTCGCGTACAGCCGGGAGGGGCCGGCGATCTACGTGGGCCTCGACTACCCCTTCTGAGATGAAACGGTCCGTCAAGGGTAGCCGGGGGTCCGGTCGAAGGGGGTGGTCGACCTCGTGGGAGCCGGAAGCGCGGACGAGCGGATACGCAGCGACGACGAGTCACTCTGAGATTCGCGGATTGCCCGAGGGCAGGGCCGCATGACAGTGAGCCGTCGGGAGCTGCCTCGCTCTAGGAATGCGGATCCGGGGTCCGAAGACGCCCTGCCGCATAGAAGGGCCGAGGGCTCTCCTTTCGTGGCCCCGCTCGTCCACGCTTCGCGGATCGTCAGCACGAAAGCTGTCGGTCCACTATGCCGCCTGGGTTGTCACGGCCCAGACG
>JBAWAM010000662.1:0-12102 GCA_049589315.1 Myxococcaceae bacterium | reverse complement strand
GGTCCACGATGTCGAACTCGACGTCCCCGGCCAGCGGACTCTCCGAGGCGTTGTTCACCACGACGCGCACCTGTGCCGTGTCGCCCTCGCGCAGGAAGCGCGGCAGGTACGGCCGGACCATCAGCTCCTTCACGCTGCGCGTCTTCTTCGTGATCGAGCCGCCGCGGAGATCGCGCGTCACCGCGTGCACCCAGACGTTCCACCCGGTCACCGAGTCCGGCACGGTGAACTCGAGCGTCGCCGAGCCGTCCTTCGCCAGCAGCAGGTGCGGCATCCAGAAGGCGGTCTCGGCGAAGTTGCTGCGCAGTGGCTGGTCGGGCTGGCCAGGGGGCGGCGCCTTCCGCTCCAGAGCGGCGTCCTCCGCGACGGCTTGTGCGGTCGCCTCCGCGGGCGGAGGAGCCTCGGCGGCCTCCTTCTTCATCGCCCTCTTGCCCCCCACCCTCCCTTCTTCGTCCATGGGCGCCGAACGCAGCGCGACGGGGCCGCCCCGCCCGCGTCCGTAGCGCATGCCCGGACCGCCGATGCCATACCCGTCGTAGAAACGCAGCCAGTCGGCCCGGAGGCCCGGATACTCGGGCGGCGGCGGGAAGTCGCTGGTGTGGACCCAGTGGATCTGTCCGGGCGACAGGCTCGTCTCGACCGACGGCAGGCCGATCAGGCTCGGATACAGCCACTGCACCGAAGGCGGCCTGTGCGGCGCGAACACGTCGAGCGCTTCGTCGTACATGTACGCGAGCAGCTCGGCCGCCCCGACCACCGGGTTCGTCCCCTTCACGGTGACCTTGAACGTCTCCTTCGCCCCGGGCCGCAGGCGATCGCGGAAGGTGGCGAACTCGAGCTGAAGCTCCTTGTCGTCCCAGGGGACGAAAACGTTCTCGGAGACCTGGAGAATCTGGTGATCGCGCACCGTGGTGAGCACCACGGTGAAACCACCTCGGTCGGACGCGGCGATCGGGAACTCCAGCAGCGCGGGATCCTGCTGTGCGCGGAGCAGCTTCCGATCCACCCGGTTTCGTCCGCGGTACACGTCGACAATGAGCAACTGTCCACGGAAGCCGGACGTCGCCAGCACTCGGGCGACCTCGCCCACCTTGCGCGAGCTCTGCTGCACCTTCAGGACGGCCGGCGCCTCGATCGTCACCTCCTCCGAGGCCACCACGAAATCGTGGGTCGTCTCGTACTTCGCGCCGAAGTCGTCGACGGTCTGGTACCGGAGCCGATACGCCCCGGGCGGGAGCGCCGGGATCGGCGCCTTCGCCTGGCCGTCATCGCCGTGCTCGAGCGAGCCCTTCGCCTTCTCGCCGACGGCCTGCCATCGGGCCAGCTCCTCCTCGAACGAGTACTGGGTGTCCCACCGCGGCCGGAGACGATCATCGGGGTGAACGACCTTCGGCTGCCCCTCGGGTCGGTCCTCGTCGCGCTCGGGCATCCGGACTTCGGCCGGCATCCGCGCCTCGTCCGGCTGGCGCAGGGCCAGGACGGTCCAGGTCCCCTTGCCGGGCCGAGGCGCGCCGTTGAGATCGGTCCGTGTCACGTTGAATGTCTGCGGCCGGTTCGCCAGCGAGAAGCTCTCGTCGTTCGAGATCTGCGCCTCGACAGAGACCCATCCCAGCCGGAACACCTTCTGCGCCGAGCGGGTCTCGCCCCCCTCGTCCGTCAGATCCGCCGCGACCTCGTAGCGCCAGGTCACGTCGCGGTCGACGTTGGACTTCGGCTCCTCGGCCTCGGGCGTGAAGGCGATCTTGAAGATCCCCTCGTCATCGAGCGAGGAGGTGCCAGTCGCGACGACCTGGGTCTGCACGTTCGCGGGTCCGTGCCAGCGGCTCCACCACCATGGGAACACCGGCACGCGCGTAACCCGCCAGCTCACCTTTCCCGAGACCACTGGCAGGCCGAAGTAGTAGCGCGCCTGTCCCTTGAAGGTGGCGGGCTTGTTCAGACGCAGCGGCGCATCCGGCGACTTCAGCTCGACCTCGAAGGTGGGCCGCTTGTACTCCTCCACCCGGATCTGCGCGTGACCGTTCGGCGCAGTTCGGATGCTCCACGCTCCGAGGAGCCGTCCGGTGGGCACCGAGAACGTCCCGGACGCCGAGCCGTAGTTGTTGGTGCGGACCTTCTTCTCCTCCACCGTCTGCCCGTTCCCGTCCACCAGCATCACGGTGACGTCGCGGCTCTCCAGCACGCGGTAGCGGGCGGCCTCGCGGCTTCCCGTGAAAGCGACGACCTTCCAGTGCACCGTCTGCAACGGCCGATACACGCTGCGATCGGTGTAGACGAGCGTCGCGTCCTCGGCGGACGCCTTCTCCCCGCCCCAGAACGAGACCGCGTTCATGAGCAGCGCCTCGTCATCCCCCTTCCGCGCGAGGGCAAAGTGCACACCGCCCTGGCGGCGCGCGTCGGTCGGCTTGAACACCACCCTGCCCGTTCGATCCGTGCGCTTCGTCTCGACCGCCCGATGGCCGCGCTGCCAGTTGTACTCATGGAGAACCACGGTCGCCGACTCGACCAGGTCGCCGGTGCTGCCCTGGTGCACCGTGATCTCGTTGCTTCCATCCGGCAGCTTCCGATTCACCAACACCAAATCCGTCACCACGAAGTTCGTGCCCAGCAACCGGTTCGACGTGACGGAGAAATCGCGGCGTGGCGAGGCGATCACCACGTACAGCCCCTTCTTCTTCATCGGCGGGGTGACGAAGGCGCGGTGGCTCTCGAAGTCCGGGGTAGGCGGCAGCTCGCGCCGCCACTCGGCCACGGGCTTCTGCTTCAGCAGCGCCCTCATCTCATCCTGCGAGGGCAGCAGGTTGTAGTCGTCCGCCTTGCCGATCCGGGCCTCCAGATCGACCTCGTACGCGCGGAACCACAGCTCCTTCAGGTTGCGGTACGAGACCTCGATCGAACGCTTCTGCGGCGCATCCTGCTGCATCGCCGCGAGCGAATAGTCGGGCGCCTCGATCGACTTCTGGATGCTGAGGCAGCGCTGTCCGCCGATGGAGTTCGGACTCCGGGCGATGCACGTCTTCGTCGTCTGGTGCGCACGCACCCGCATTCCGTCGTCGCGCTGGAACTCGGCGAGGCGCGACATCCCCACCGCCCACCACTCCACCTCCTGGTACTTCGGCAGCGCCTTCTCGAGCGATGCCCGGATCCGCGCCCGCTCCTCCTTCCCGGTGAACGCCGCGTGCAGCCGGGAGTAGCGCTCCAGTCGCGCCTCGAGTGCGCCGCCGGATCGCCCCTGGGCGGTGTGCCAGTGCTCGAGATCGCCCAGCACCGCGGCAATCTTCTCCAGCGGGTGCACGCGCGGGTCGACCAGGTCGACCTTCTTCACGAACGCGGGCTCTGCCTTCAGCAGCGCGTCGAGGTCCAGCTTGAACAGCTCGTTCTGCTGCTCGGGGCGCCACAGGCTGGTGTCCGCCAGGAGCTGCACGCGCAGGTACGTCACCGCGTCGCGCAGCGTGGAGCGGATCCCTGGCGGGTAGTTGTTGGTGTCGAGGTAGTCCGAGGCCTCCTCCACCGAGCGCGTCCCCAGCGCCTCACGCCGGGTCCAGATCTCCTGGTAGGCGCGCTGGATCTCGGTGGCGATGTCCTCGATCGTCCAGGCCTTGAGATCGACCTTCTCCTTCGAGGCGACCTTCTCGCGCTTCCGGATCTCCCACTCGTACGCCTGCAGGTAGTTGAGCAGGGACTGCGCGTAGAACAGGTTGAGCGCCGCGCGCTGGAGCTCGTCCTTCGGCCACGGCTGCTCCATCAGGAACCGCACCGACGTCTCGTATCCGTGCAATCCGGTGCGCAGCTGCGTCGCCCAGATCAACGCGCGCGTCCAGGCCTGCTCGTCACCGGCCTTCTTCGCGGCCTCCAGCCGCACCAGCGTGGCGTCCAACGCCTCCTGGAATTTCTGATCGTTCACGAGCGCCTGAATCTGCGTCCACTCGAGCGGCGCCTTGGCAGCGCGCGCGTCGACCGGGACGATCAGCAGCGCCACCAACGCCAGCACGGACAGACAGCTTCGAACATGGGACATGGCGGCAGTGTAGACGCCGCACGGCCCCTGTTCGTTCCAAACACGACGCCGGGCTCAGGCTTTGCGCCGCAGACCCACCACGTAGACCTCCATCGAGGCGCCGCGGGTGGCCTCGGGACGGACCACCTTCACGTCCTCGAAAGACTGGCGGACGGCGGTGCGGAACTCCTCGAAGTCCCCGCCCATGAACAGCTTGGCGACGAAGGTGCCCCCCGGGCGTCCGCGAGTCGTCGCCAGCTCCAGCGCTTTGGTGGCGAGCCGGATGCTCCGCGCTTCGTCGGTGGACTTGATGCCGGTGGTCTTGGGGGCCATGTCCGAGACCACCACGTCGAACGGGCCGTCGTAGAGTTCGGCGAGCTTCGCGTCGAAGTCATCGGCCAGGACATCCAGCACCGCCGTGGTGGCCTGCGGCTTCCCCAACGGTCGGATCGGGACGATGTCGATGCCGATGACCCGTCCCCCCGGGCCGATGGCTTCCGCGATGATCTGCAGGAACCCACCCGGAGCGGCCCCGAGGTCCAGCACCTGGGCACCCTTCCGCAGCACGTTGAAGCGTTTGACGATCTCGTCGATCTTGAAGGCAGACCGAGCGCGCAAACCCTCCTTGTGGGCCTTCTTGAAGAAGTGATCCTTCGGCCGGTAGGGCTTGCTCATGTCAGGGTCGGTCACTACCATTCCGCTCCGCCTGCGGAAAGCGTGTCCCGGCTCAATCGCCCGGGGGGCGGGGCCCGGATCTTCGCCGGGAAACTCTTCTGGACCGGGGGCAGCATGCGGTCGCGCAGTGTCACCGTCGCCGTTTCGATCGCGTTGCTCTCCGGGGCAGCGGCGGTCGGGGCCTATGTCCGCGCATCCCAACTCCGCACGGAAGCCCAGTGGCTGCTGCAACGGGGCACCGCGGAGGCGGAGGAGTACGCGAACACCTTCGAATCCGCGATGGCGGAGAAGCAACTCGCCACGTTGAGCGAGCGCCGGGGCGTGCTCGACAACGTCCTGCTCTGGCAACGATTCCAGATGCTGCTCGTGCTGATCGGCGTCATCGCCGCGTTCTCCAGCTACGTGTTGCACCTGTTCCACCGGCTCCGGACGGACCTCGAGGAGGTGACGGATGGGCTGGAGGAGGCGCCGGCGCTGAGCACGGGGACCGATTCCGGGGGCGGCGGAGGTTGAGGCCCGGTCGGCAGTTGGCAGTTCGCAGTTAGCAGGCGGACGCGCGCCTCGGCACGGTGCGCGGGAGTCCCCGGAAACGGCGATTACTGCTTCATGACGGCAGTCCCGGTTGCGGCGTCGAGCACGTCGCCGTGGGCGATGTTCTTCACGTCCTCGAACAGGCGGATGTAGCGGGTGTCGGCGAAGTCCTTCGCGCGGTCCACGTTGATCCGGCTGGCGGCGGTGCCCGAAATCAGCGCCTGGAACACCCGCGCCTTCGGGTTCGTCTGGTCCTGCGCCCACAGGGTGATGGTCGAGACGATCGGGCACGCCCTGGCCGCGTAGGCCGCTACCACCGAGGCCTCCTCCTCGAGTTGCTGCACGTTCTCGTTCATCCACTGCACGTAGGCGACCGCGTGCGGCTCGCTGGTGTCCACGTCGATGGTCCCGATGCGACCGGCCATCGCACCCTCGAGCGACTCCTTGAGGTTCGCGGCGCAGGTCGCCTTCAGGTCACCGGCCGCCTCGCCCTTCTCGATCGCGGCCTCCATCTCCTTCAGCTTGAACCCGGCGTCTTTCGCGATCGCTGCATTGCGCTTCGCTGGAGCGATCTTCTCCACCCGCGGATCCTGCATGGCGTTCTGCCACTGCCGGAACATCTTGAAGTCATCCCGGGTCAGCTCGATCGGCTGGACAGCGAAGGCGAGAGCGGGAGCCAGCGAGAAGAGAATCGCGAACGAAAAACGCATGATGCAGAGTCTCCTGGGTGCGAAAAGGCGGAGCATTGTACTGACGTGAGGAGGAGTTGCCATGCCGGGCTGCGCGCATTGTGGTCGCAAACTCGAAATCGTGGGCAACCAGGTAGGTCGCCGGGATACCTGCCCGGATTGCGGCGCCGAGCTTCGCGCCTGCCGGAACTGCCGCCACTTCGAACCGGACGTGGCGAAGCAGTGCAAGGAACCCTTCGCCGAGGTCCCCATGGACAAGGACTCGGCGAACTTCTGCGAGTACTTCCAGATCTCTGAAGGCGGCATCACGGATTCCGCCTCCCGCGGCGCGCTCCTCGATGCGGCCGAGGCCCTCTTCCGGAAGAAGTAGCGGCTCACGAAACCGTCCCGGGCAGCACCCGACCGGCCTAGCGCTCGGTGCAGCTCCCATCCTTCGATTGCCAGAGCGCGACGTCGTCGACGAGGAGGGAGTCCCCCGCCTTCGGGTACGGCATGGCCACGAAGAGAATCAGCTCGGTGTCGGCCGGCTCGATCGTGATCTTGAAGGGGCTGCTGGTCCTCGACCACTCGTCGTTCGTCACCGGCGTGAAGGCGTTCTGCTGCTGGTTGCTCCCCACCCGGCGGATCGTCAGACGTCCATCCGAGGCGGTGCCGCGCATCCACGCCGAAGCACACCACACGCTCCCCGGGACGACGTCCCTGGTCCCCGCGAGCTGCACGAACTGCGTCGTTCCGCTGCTGGTCGCGGTCAACCTCGCCGCGCCCTGCCCCGACCGAGTCACCGCCGTCTCCCGGGTGAACTTGCCCTGGCCCTCGAACAGCACGTCCCAGCCCTCGATCCCGCACTCGAAGCCAGGGTTCTCCAGCACGTTCGGAGCGGCCCGGTTGGAGGTGTCGCGGCAGGTCCCGCCACCATCCGGCGCTCCTTCCCCTGCAATGCAGGCCCCCTCCTGACACACCCGCCCCTCCCCGCACGGCTCCGAAACTGAGCACTCCGGCGGATTCGGACAACCGACGAGGACGCTCGACGCGAGGACTGCACTGACGATCAGGTTGTAGCGCATGACGCGCCGAACCCTACCAGCCGAGCGCACGGGCGGCCTAGAAGCCTTGGAGCTTCGAGATGATCTCCTTCATGATCTCCGAGGTCCCGCCGCCGATGGTGATCAGCCGGATGTCCCGCCAGAAGCGGGCGACGTTCGTCTCCTCGATGTAGCCCATGCCTCCGTAGAACTGCTGGCAGTCGTAGGCGACCCTCTGCGCCAGATCTCCGGCGAATAGCTTCGCCATCGAGATCTCCTTCACCGCGTTCTCCTTGCGGTCGAAGAGATCCACCGCGTGATAGGTCAGCCGCTTCGCTGCCTCGATCGCGGTGAGGTGCTCGACGAACTTGTGGCGCCACACCTGGAACTTGATCAGCGGCCGGCCGAAGGCCTTGCGCTCGTGGCCGTACTTGATCGCCTCCTGGACCATCCGCTCCATGCCCGCGACCGCGGTGAGCGCACCCACCAGGCGCTCGCCCTGGAAGTTGGACATGACGTGGTAGAAGCCCTCGTTCTGCTCGCCCAGCAGGTAGCGCACCGGCACCCGGCAGTCCTCGAAGTAGAGGATCGCCGTGTCCGAGGAGAGGTTCCCCACCTTGTCCAGCTTCTTCGAGACGGAGAAGCCCTTCACGTCGGTGGGGAACGTGAGCAGTGAGATCCCGCCATACCCTTCCTCGCCGGTGCGTACCGCCAGGGTGATGAAGTCCGCGCGGGTGCCGTTGGTGATCCACATCTTCGAGCCGGTGATGACGTACTCGTCCCCCACGCGCTTCGCTGTAGTCTGGATGCTCGCCACGTCCGAGCCACACCCGGGCTCGCTCACGCCGAGCGCGGCGATCTTCTCGCCCGCCAGCGCCGGCGCGAGGAACAGGCGCTTCTGCTCGTCGGTGCCGAGCTCGTTGATGATGGGCGTGGCCATCTGGCTCTGCACCAGCAGCGCCATTCCCACCCCTGCGTTGTACGCACCGGCCAGCTCCTCGGCGAACGCCGTCACGTACCAGTAGTCCAGGCCCGAGCCGCCGTACTCGGGGCTGTGGTTGATCCCCAGGAACCCGAGCTCGCCCGCCTTCTTGAACACCTCCCGGGGGAAGATTCCCGCCCGGTCCCACTCCAGCGCGTGCGGCGCCAGCTCCTTCTCTACCCAGCTCCGCACCGTCTTCCGGAACGCGTCGTGCTCTTCGGTGAAAGGGTTCGACAGCGGCATCGGTGCACCTCGTCGGTTCGGGGCCCGACCGGAGGTTGAGGTCGTACTGACTCGCGTGTCAACCGGACGACCCGGCTCGAGCGCACCAAAGCGAACGGCCCGCCTCCCTGGGGGAAGCGGGCCGTCGCTGAAGTCCAGACCGGACTAGATGGGCTGGCAGAAGCCCACGCCGGACGGGACCAGCGGGCTGGAAACAGGGAGCGCCACACACTCCTGCGGGACCGGCGACTGGCTGCAGAACTTCGTGGTCAGGTCGCAGTACGAGCGGCAGAAGCCGATGCCACCCGGATTGTCGAACGAGCCCAGGCCATTGCAGAAGAGGCCCTTGCTGGTCGGCGTCGTGGTGAAGCACGCGGTCGGGCTGGCACAGCCCTCGCGCTCCTGCTTCACGTCGGAGGGCGCCGCGCAGTACGCCGCGGGCGTCTTCGACAGGGTGTCGAAGAAGCAGAAGGTGCCGTTCGGGCAATTCTGGAACAGCGGGTTGCACTTCGGCCGGCACACCTGGCTGAACGCCGCGGTCACGCAGATCTCCTCCTGCGAGCCGTCCGAGCCGTCGGAGCAGATGTCGCCGCCGCGGCCGCCGCACTTGCACTGGCCGTCTTCGGGATCGCACGACGTGCCACCCGGGCAGGCTTTGGCGCTGCCGTCAGGCAGCGTGCACTGGTTGCCGCCCTGGCACTGCAGGGTGGTCAGTGAGCAGATTTGATCCGTGCCGCACACCGGGCCACCGGGGCCACCGCACTTGCACTGACCGTCGGTCGGGTCACAGGTGGTGCCGCCACCGCAGGTCACGTTCGCGCAGGCCGAGCCGCTCTGGCACACGCGGGCGGAGTCGGCGCAGGTGCCGGCATCCGCGCCCGGCGGACACCCGCAGACCTGACCGCTGGCGCAAGCCGCGCCGTTGCACTTGCACACGCCGTCGGCGGGATCGCAGGTGGTGTTCCCGAGGCAGGTCACGCCCGCGCACAGGTCGTCGACGCAGGTCCGGCTGCCGTCACTCCCGACGGAGCAGGTCTGGCCCTCGCCGCAGGAGCTGGTGCCGCACGTGCACAGCCCGGTGTTCGCATCGCAGGTCTGGTTGATGCCGCAGGCAACCTGCGAGCAATCCACCTTGGGCTGGCAGGTCTTCGTGGCCGGGTTGCACACCTGATCGGCGCTGCACGCCACGCCGCCGGTGCCGCCGCACTTGCACTGACCGTCGAACAGATCGCAGGTCGTCCCAGGCTGCGAACAGGTCACGCCCGCGCACACGGTGGACTGACAGGTGGAGGTCGCATCGTCGCATGCGAAACCTTCGGCGCAGACCACACCGCCCCGACCACCGCACTTGCACTGGCCGTCGTCCGGGTCGCACAGAAGGGGCGACTCGCAGGTCACCTTGTTCGCCGCACACAAGTCCTGCGAACCGCCACTGCACGCGACACCCAGCGTCATGAACAGCGACGCCGACGCCGCAAAAAGGATCGTCCTCATCATCTTCAAAGTCCTGAGCTCCGGCCCATCTGGGATGAGGGAGGGCCCCGCCGCGACCTGCGCCGCTCCGGGGCCTCACCCGGATTGAATTGAGTGTTCCGTGCTTTCGATGTTACCGCCGGCGACGCGCCAGGCCCGCCAGGGCCAGCAGCGCGAACGCCGCAGGCCCAACCCCGGTTCCCGAGCAGCCGTTCGAAGTCGGCAGCGCGGGACGGAGCTTGATGGAGAGACCACGCACGTCCTGTCGACCGCTCGCGTCGACCGCCTTCACGAGGAAGCTGTAGACAGGGCTGTCAGTCCCGGTCGCCGCGGGCGGAGCCGAAGGCGTACCGGCGAACGAGCCGTCCGGCTTGAGCGTCAGGCCCGGCGGGAGCTTCGCGGCCGGATCGCCGTCGACGCAATCGTAGGTGTAGCCCCCGGCCGTGCCCTTCGCCTCGTACACGCACGCGAGCGACCAGGTCACCACCGTCTCCGGCTTGTCGTTGTGCGACAGCTTCACGGCGTACTCCGAGTTCACGAACGCGTCGGGCAGCGCCGTCGTGGTGATGGCGAAGCCCTTCTTCCAGGTGATCTGCAGCGGGAGCGTGGTGGTGTCGAACTGACCGCTGGTCTCGTCCAGGACGCGAAGGGTCAGCGCGTAGAGGCCCGCCTGCGTCGGAGTCCCGCCGAGCACGAACCCGGAGCCCTCCTTCCGCGGTGAGATCCCGAAGTTGTCCGGCTCCTTCGGAAGGAGCTCACCCGGGACCTCGGTCGCGTTCTCCGCGAGCCGCTGGAAGCCCGTGATGGTCCACACGTAGTTGCCCGAGCCACCGAGCGCCGTCAGCTGCTGGCGATAGCTCTCGCCCACGTAGGCGGTCGCCAGCCGCGCCACCGCGATGTTCAGGCTGGTCGGGTTGACCACCCGGATCGCGAGCTCGGCCGCAGCAACTGCACCCGCCCGATCCGTCACCTCGACCGCGAACCCGAACGGGATGTCGCGGACCTCAGCCGCACGCCCCTCGAGGGTTCCCTCGGTAGAGAGGCCGATTCCTTCGGGCAGCCGCGCGTCGGTCTTCAGCGACCAGGTATACGGAGGCTGGCCGCCCACCGCGAAGAGCGGCTGGTTGTAGCTCCGGCCGAACTCGGCCGCAGGCAGGTCCTGATCGACGATGGTCAGGGCCAGGTTGCGCGAGGCCACCTCGAGAGAGAGAGCCTTCGTTGCCGCGAAACCGGCCGACTCCACCTTGACGGTGAAGGAGAAGCTCCCGGGCTCGCTCGGCGTACCGCTCAGGTATCCGTTCGGAGCGAGGGTGATGCCCTTCGGAAGCGCGCCGCTCTCGATGCTCCAGATGTACGCGCCATCACCGCCGGTCACCTCGAGCGGAAGCCCGAACGCCCCGTGCTGGACCGCGCTGCCCAGGGACTGGGTGATGATGGTGAGTTCACCCGTGTCGACCGCGAAGCCGGCCTTGCCGGTGACGCAGTTGTCGACCTCGTTGATCTCCTGCAGGGTGCTCGGCGGCGTCGCGGCGGGATCGTAGTCCACGCAGTAGCCCACCCAGTACTTCGCGGCCGCGGCATCTGCGGGGATCGTCACAGCGACTGCCACGGTGTTCGAGGCGTTCTTCGCCAGCGCGTCGATCGTCTCGGTCTTGAGGACCCTGTCGTCGGTGGTGACGACCGAGTTCTTCGAAAGGAAGTACGTGACCTGCACCGGACCTGTCATGTCCGCGTTGCCGGAGTTGGAGATGTTCTTGCTCAGCGTGACCGTGGCCCCCGGCACCACAGTGGTGGCAGAGGTCGAGACGGCGTTCGCCACGAGGTTCGGCGTGGGCGGGCCCACTCGGATCGCCATCGGCATGCCGAGATTGTTCGACTCGTACGGCCCCTCGAACACCGTGCCAGGTTGGCCTGCGGGGGCCGGGTCCACTCGGGCGAGCAGGAAGTAGTTGCCCGGGGCCGTCGTGGACGGAATCGTGATCGCGCCCGTGCCCAGTTGCTCGGAGTTGACCGGAACGGTCATCCCCAGGATGGTGCCGATAACCGCGTCGGTCGCCTCGTAGGTCGGGTTGTTCGAGAGGTAGAACTCGACCTTGACCTGCGACGCGTCCTTTCCTCCCTTGTTGGCGATCAACGCCGCAACCGGGCTGGTCACACCGGCATAGACGGTTTCATCCGCGTTGAAGCCGACGATCTGGAGGTCGGCCGGGAGCGAGAAATCGAAGTACTTGTTCTGGTGGAAGAACGAGCTGTTGCAGTTGTCCGTACAGCTCACCGGAGAAACTCCGACGCCCGCTCCAGCCATGATGCCCACCGATGCCGAGGCCGACGGGGTGCCGCCGGACCCGTAGGCAAACCGGATCTTGTTGCTGCCTTCGTGCAACTGAACCTGGAAGCTGAAGCGCGAGCTCAGCGCGCAAGAGCTCGAGGAGCAGACGTTCGCCCACTCCACCGTGTAGACGCGGTTGGGGGCGGCGCCGGTGGTCTGGTTTCGAATCACCGAGCCGGTGC